>CAYQDH010000055.1:0-16187 GCA_964416075.1 uncultured Anaerolineales bacterium
CAGGCCAAAGATAGCCAACACCAATGCCAGGATGCGCGCCCAGTTCCGCCGTCTGAGCAGGCCGAAACCCGCGACCATGCCGGGGATAGCCAGCACAGCCATCAGTAGGCCCCCGACTGTGCCCACGATACTCAGGATGGGCAGCGCCTCGGGGTCGCCTGCAAATATACCGATACCTACCAAAAGAAAGAATAGAAGCACCCCGCCCACTAACATCAATGCATTCGCCACGATGTGCAGCCAGCCCAGAATGGTGATATGAAGCTGCATTTGGCGTTGATCCAGTGTGTTCACAACGAGCCTCCTTTACCTGACTGTCCCGGCCTGGCGCTTTGTAAGAGTGATACCGAGCCTCAGCCGAGCATTTACCCTTCGCCATCCAGTATACCATGGGAAGACTAGAAAACATCATGCCACAGGATAGGATTGGCTTAGGCCACATGGTCAGGCTTCTAGCTGCTCCATCGCACGGCGATCCGTGCCTGAGCTTCCCAACGCTCGTCGGGCTCCAGCTCGATGATCCCGCTACGCACGCCTGGCCCCATCAGGTTGAGCGCTCCGGGCAGGCAAGTGCTGATTACTGGAGAGAGCACGGCACGGGATGACGGGCTAAAGTTGGCCACATACCCGAATGCCCCGCTGGTATCAATCGAGATCTCTAGCCCACGCGCTGTGTCCGACAACCGCCAGTTGGCGCCACTCCAGGCCCCGGTCGGAGCAGTCGCCTCCTCATTATGCTGAGCATAGAGCACGAGCAGCGACCGGTCTGCAGGAGCCGCCCCCTGTATATACTGGTCCACCGGCTGCCCGGGCCGCATGTCCAGAACTCCTGTTGCCAGGCTGAAGGATTCTCCCCGCATTACGGGGCGTGTGTAAGCGGCGCCGGATTGCAGCCGCAGGTCGCTTATCCGGCCCCCGGGAAAGAGCGGCAGGCTAAAGTAAGGATGGATGCCCAAGGCCATGGGCATCGGCCCATCGCCCAGGTTGGTCACCTGCCAGTGATACGTGAGGACCGTCCCCGCCAGTGTGTGTGTCGTCACCAGGGCAAAGGGAAAGGGGTATTCGGCCAGGAGGTCTCCCTCATTGCGGAACGAGGCTTGTAGGTGCGCTCCGTCGCCGTCTTCCCACGTCCGCTCCACAGTCCAGGGATGGTCGCGCACGAGGCCATGCATGGCGCGCCCCCCTTCACGCCCCGGGCGCAGGTGGTAGACCTGGCCTCGGTACTCGAACGACGCATCGCGCACCCCATAGGGATAGGGAAAGAGCAAGGGATTACCAACCATCGTGGGCCGTGTGCGTAATACGTCCCACGAGGGCGGCTCGGCCAGGACGGAGAACCAACCTTCGCCGTGAGCGATGCGAAACGCGGTGCACCAACACCCTTCCGATGGGGTAAACGCCGCCATGCTCTGTGCCTGTCGCAGCCACAGTTCCGCCGGCGGATTGGCATAGTCGTCAGTCATGCTATCTCTCCTCAATAATCGGATTGGCCGCACCACAGGGCGGCCGGATGCGCCATTCTACCGCCTCCCACATGGAATGCAAGCGCACCATCCGGGATATTGGCGCCCTATGCTGAGGTCCTACCAGATGGCGCGCCCGGCTTTGCTGCGATTCTTTCCCTTGCCGCACCGTGCCATTGCGTATATGATATTCGCATTCTCTTACAAGACTAGTACAAGGAGACGACGACCTATGAGTCCGCGACGCGCGTTGATCATCCTGGGCGGCATATGGCACGATTTCAAGGGTTTCACCGCCTACGTGACCCCCCTCCTGCAGGCCGCTGGCTTTGAGGTGCAAAGCACCTACGACATGGATGAACTCTTGATTCTCTCGCAGCGAGGATACGACCTGGTCGTAAGCGATACCGGGTTTGGCGAATATCGCGATGGGCGCCCCAGCGAAGGGGCTGCTTATCTCAGCGAAGCCCAGGCTCAGGCGTGGACCGACTGGGTGCGTACGGGCGGGCGCGTGCTGGGTGTGCACTCGGCCACGGTCTGCGGCACCCAGGTGAATCCCATCCAAGTATCTCTCTTGGGCGCGCGGTTTCTGCAGCATCCGCCGCAATTCAGCTTCATGGTCTACCCCGTGCTGCCTGCCCATCCCATCACTGCGGGGGTGGAGGCCTTTGCGGTCAAGGACGAGTTCTACATGCAAGAGTTCGAGCCTGGGCTCGATGTGCACATGGTCGCCATGGACCGTGGCCTGGCCTATCCCATGGTCTGGAGCCGCCGCGAGGGCTCCGGCCGCGTAGCCATCATTGCCATGGGCCACAGCGACCAGGTGTGGAATCTGCCCTCCTACAGCAAATTGGTTACCCAGGCCATATCCTGGGTGATGGCCTGAAGCATACCACGCGGAAACAGAGACACGAGGAACGCCAGGGTCGTTTCCCTTGCCGTACCGTTCCTCGTGTCCCTGTTGGCGGCCGACTATCTAGATTCGGTCCACAGCCACTCCCTGGTCGAACAGGGCGCGATGATAGGCCAGGAAATGCTCTACCGGCACATCCTCAAAGATCGAGTTGTCGGTCCCGATCACGTAACCGGCGAACCCCTCGGCCGCCTCCAGGCACTCTGCCACCAGGCGCGGCAGTTCCTCCACCGGCCCGGCGTGAACTACGTCGCAGTTAACGTTGCCCCATAGCGACAGGCGGTTGCCATAGCGGGCAATGATGCTGCGCAGGTCATTGAGCCCGTATTCGATCGATTGATAGGCGCTTATTCCGCAGTTGATGATGTCGTCGAGCACGGGGGTGATGATCCCATCCGAGTGAAAAACGATCTTGACCCCCGCTTGCAGCAGCGGCTCCAGAATGCGGCGGTAGGTAGGGATGATCAGCTCGCGGAACAGGTCCGGCGAGATAAACAGGCCCATATTGCCCGAGACATCATCGCTGAACATCACCGCCTCGAACCCGCAATCGGCGATGGCCTCGGCGCAACGCCGCTGGCGCTGCACCGTGCGCTCCAAGACCAACTCAGCAAAGGGGCGGTCGCTGCTAAGAGCCATCATCAGCGTCTCGAACCCGGTCGTGCGCCAGGCATAGCAGAGGGTGCCCCCCAGCTGCGCCATGGCCATGAGGTCCACGCGGCGGCAATCTGCGATGGCCTGGCGCATCTCGGCTGCCTCGGCGGCAGTGACCCCTTCCATGGCCAGTCCCCCGCGCACGACCATCGATTCCACCTTGTCCGGCGTATCCACCACGCGTCCCTCCGGCGTGGTAAAGATGCTGCCGTACCAAAAGGGCTTGATCAGCCCGCGGCCCACTTGCAGCGACAGCTCCATCTCGTCTCTGTATGAGTATGCCTCGCGCGGCCGGTCATAGAATTTTTGTACCCAGCCCTGGTCGAAATGCATCTCTCCATAAGGAACTGGCCCATCGGTGTTCCTCCGCTCCAACGCTGCGCGCAGCAACTCGCCTCTGCCTCTTGGTTGGCTCATATGCATCCTTCCCCGGGTCCTATGTAGCCGAGGCTTTTTCTGCCTCGCCATTCCCGCAGATCATCACCGCACCCCTCTACCCCTCATCAGCCCCAGTGTAGCAGAGAGCGGAGCACATGACCAGTCGACGACGTATGCCTTTATGCGAGCATACCAGATTTGACAATCTACCACACTTGGGTATAATCAACGCTGCAGGGCAAGATCCCAAGTAGATGTCAGCAAGACGGACACCTGGACCTGATCAGTCCGGGTGTTTTTTTGTGCCAGCCCCTACCCAGCTTCGCTGGACCCGGAACTTGCCTGGTCAAATGCCAGTGATTCGAGAAAGGAAGCAGTACTGTGGCAGATCGTGAAGTCGGGACAGTCAAGTGGTTCAACGGTTCCAAGGGTTATGGGTTCATCGCGCGCGAGGGCGGCGATGACGTCTTTGTGCACTTTTCCGCCGTCCAAATGGAGGGCTACAAGGTGCTCGAAGAGGGACAACGTGTCGAGTTTAGTGTGGAGCAGGGGCCCAAGGGCCTTCAGGCTACCAATGTGGTGCCTCTCTAGGCCAGAAAGAAGATTTGAATGACCCAAAAAGTATACGTCGGCAATATGAGTTTCGATACCACCGAGGAGCGTCTGCAAGAGCTGTTCGGAGCGCACGGACAGGTGGTTTCGGTCAACGTGATCACGGACCGCGCCACTGGACGGCCGCGTGGTTTCGCCTTTGTGGAAATGGCGACAGACGAGGCAGCGCAGGCCGCTATCGTAGCTCTTAATGGACAGCAGGTCGATGGTCGGCAGCTGACCGTGGCCGTGGCCAAGCCCATGGAGCGCACTAACGATCGTGGCGGTGGCGGGCGAGACCGTGGTGGCGACCGCGGGGGGCGCGACCGTCGCTGGTAAGGCCGACGGGCGATACGCTGGCAGATCATGTGTATCGCAAGCTAGCCTGAAATTGGAAAAAAGGGGTCAGCAGTTCATTCTGCTGGCCCCTTGTGTTTTGCCCCGCGTTTGCAGCTGCAGGCACGGCCATTCGTAGCCCAAGGTTCTGCCTCCTCTTCTGTTTGCACCGACCCCAAAAAGGTACCATACTATCCGTTGGCTCGAACAGTGTCTGGAAAGGGGAATGCTATGCTTTCGCAAGTGGCCGCGGTTCAGGAGGCGGGACAGCGCGTCAAAGAGAACATCGCACGTGTGATGGTGGGTCTGAATGGGACCATCGATCTGATGCTCGTGGCTCTTCTCTGCGAGGGACATGTGCTGCTAGAGGATGTCCCCGGGGTTGGCAAGACGACCCTGGCCAAGGCGCTGGCGCGCAGCCTGGGTTGCTCGTTCCATCGGCTGCAATTCACTCCCGACCTGCTGCCTTCTGACATCACGGGTGTCAGCGTGTATAACCAGCAGAGCCAGGCCTTTGAATTTCACCTCGGCCCCGTCTTTGCCCAGGTTGTGCTCGCCGATGAGATCAACCGGGCTGGCCCTCGTACCCAGAGCGCACTTTTAGAGGCCATGCAAGAGCGCCAGGTCACTGCGGATGGCGTCACGCGCTCTCTCGCGCGGCCTTTCCTCGTTCTGGCCACGCAGAACCCTATCGAGCTGGAAGGTACCTTCCCCCTACCCGAGGCGCAGCTAGACCGGTTTCTGATGCGCCTGAAACTTGGCTACCCCGAGCAGGAAGCGGAGCGAACCATCCTGCGCCGCTTCCGAGAACATGACCCCCTCGACAGTCTACGTCCCGTCCTGGCCGCGGAGGATGTTATGTCGCTGGCTGCCCTTTGCCGGCAGGTGTTCGTGCACGAGGCCATCGAGGACTATATCATCGCCGTAGCGCAGGCCACACGCAACAGCGCCGATCTGGCCCTGGGGGCCAGCCCGCGAGGCACCCTGGCCCTATACCACACTGGCCAAGCCCTAGCAGCGCTGCACGGCCGCTCGTTCGTCTTGCCCGATGACGTGCAGCTCATGGTGGAGCCCGTGCTGGCCCACCGCCTTATCCCCAGCTCTAAGCAACGGCTGCATGGTCACACGGTTAGCAGTATCCTGCAAGATCTGCTGGCCCAGATCCCTGTCCCCGTCGAGGAGAACTGGGCAGAGGGTGCAAGGCAATGAAGGGCTATTTGTGGTGGCTGCTCCTGGCCACCCTTTTTGTGCTGGCTGTAGTGTCCAGGCGGGGCATTCTCTCTATATTTGTCGTCATGCTGGCCCTGGCTTCGATCATCTCGGGTCTCTGGGCGCGCTATAGCCTGGCGTCAGTCACCTATCGGCGTCGGCTGGTTGACCAGCAGATCGGCTACGGAGAGGAGACCACGCTGTTCCTCGAATTCGTTAACGCCAAACCTTTGCCCTTGGCCTGGTTATTGGTGTACGATCGTTTTCCCAAGCAGGTAGAACTACTTACCGATGAAGTGGTCTCCATGCCCGCCTCTCCCACAGCCATATTTACCACCTTGCTCTCCTTGCGCTGGTATGAGCGCGTCACCCACACACACCGCGTGCGAGGCTACCAACGTGGGCGATTTCGCTTTGGCCCGGCACAATTGGCTTCGGGTGACGTATTTGGCTTTCATCGCTCCGAGCGCTGGGACCAGGGCGCCAGTGACTTGATCGTCTATCCCAAGGTGGTGCCCGTTGAGGTATTGGGGTTGCCCGCTGGCCGTCCTATGGGGGAGTGGTTGGGGACACGGCGCGTGATAGAGGATCCCCTGCGCTTCGCCGCCGTGCGAGACTATGTGCCTGGCGATATGTTGCGTGCCATCCACTGGCGGGCCTCGGCGCACACTGGTACTCTGCAGACCAAGATTTTTGATCCTAGTAATACTCTGTCGCTTATCCTGGCCGTGGATGTCCAGACGGTGATATTTGGGTATGGCTACGTACCCGAGTATTTGGAGTTGATCATCTGCGCAGCCGCCTCACTGACGGTAGAGGCGCTAAACCAGCGCTATGCTGTGGGCCTCTATTCTAATGGCATCGGACCCGAAGGAGAAAGGGGCGTGCGCGTGCAGCCCGGCCGCCACCCCCAGCAGATGCCTTTCCTGCTGGCCCAATTGGCATCGCTGACCTCTTTCCATGGGCGCCTCTTCACCGAGATGCTGGACGAGTTGAGGCTCCAGTTGCCTTTCGGGGCCACCGTCGTGGCTATCACTGGTATGCCGCGTGACGAAATCTACGAGGCATTGGCGGCGATACAAGAGGCCGGTTATCCTGTTTTGCTCCTCACCGTAGGTGATGATCCTGTACCGGTGCCCGAGTATTTGCCGAGTTTCTACCTTGGAGGTCGCGATGCGTGGCAGCGCCTGGAAGCGCTGGAATTGGGTTGAGTGGGGCATCGTGCCCCTGGTCTGCAGCATGATGGTTGCGGCATGGGTAACTCCCCTCCTGCAGTTCATCTTGGGGCTTGCTATTGTGCAGCCGAAAGGCCTGGATTACCCCGCATGGCTTGCTGTGTCTCTGTTGCTTGGCGCGTCAGCGGCCAAGAGCCTGTTACCCAAGACGTACGCGGGCCGAGCGATTAGTGCCGTCATCGGTATGGTGGTCATTTTTGTCGTGCTCAGCGGCCTCTCGCCCTATAGAGACCTGTCCACGGCCTTGCCTCACGCCTCGATGGGGCCAACGATCCGCAGCCTGGCGCAGTGGGGAGAGGGGATCCCTGCTACATTTCTGCTCGTTGTCATGAGCGCGGCGCTGTGGGCCAGGGGCCTGGCCGCGGATTGGACGACTCACGATGAACTGTGGCGGGCTTTTGCCCTAGGTGTGGTCGTCCTTGGCCTGCTTCTCCTCTTGGCCAGCCGGGGTGACGCTGTACAGGGTGTTGCGCTGGGGCGAGCGGTGATGTTTTTTCTGTTGACTGGCTTGCTCGCCTTGGCGCTCCTGGCCGTACTGGATGTGTTATCCATCCAGCAGCCTTTTGGCAAACGCGCGGCTGGTCTGAATCGCTATTGGTTGTCGGCCGTATTCCTTGCCCGGCTGGTTATTGTGTTCCTCGGCTGGGTCCTGGGCCAGATCCTTGCTCCCGATGCCGTGGCCCAGTTCGTACGCTGGTTCGATCCGCTGCGCCGTTTTTTAGGCCAGGTGCTATCTCTGGTGCTTACGAGCGTCATTTATCTTTTATTTGCTGTATTGATGGCTATCTATAGGTTGATTAGCCA
Organism: uncultured Anaerolineales bacterium; assembly: GCA_964416075.1. Lineage (GTDB taxonomy): Bacteria > Chloroflexota > Anaerolineae > UBA1429 > UBA1429 > CAYQDH01. The sequence goes on from CAYQDH010000055.1 coordinate 7,584, forward strand.
TTGGATCAAGCAGCCAGAGAACGATGCTTCGGAGTTCATGAAAGCCAGCGAGGATCTCATGCGTGAGATCGAGGAAAGAACTCCCCCCTTCCGTCTCTCACCCGATCTTCAGCTCGTTTTGGTATTGCTTTTTCTTTTTCTCGGCGCCTTGGCGTTGTTTTGGCTGGTTTGGCGCCAAAAGCGCCGACGAGGGGGCAGGGATAAGGTCTTGGAGGAGCGACAGTCTATCGGCAGTGTGGATTTACTGCTCGACCAACTTGGCAAGCTGTTCAGGCGTCCGCCCCAGGTTGATCCTTTCCTCGACCTGTCTTCGATCACGGAGTCACGACGGGCCATTCGTCTTCTCTACCAACGCATCCTTTCTGCCGCCACGGCTGTTGGCCATCCGAGGACACCCGGGCAGACACCGGCTACCTATGAGCGGGCACTCGCCCGGCTCGTGCCCACCGAAAAGCTAGACCTGCGCACTTTGACCGAGGCTTACACGCTCGCGCGCTATGGCCCGCAAGCCCCTACCGATGAGGACGTAAGCAAGGCTGGCGATGCCACGGCGCGTATAGAGCAGGCCCTACGCCAGCGCCAAGAACGCTGACAAACCCGCAGGAACCAAGAGATGCCATGTTGTGAGCAGACTGTGCGCTTTTTGGTCGATGCCATGTTGGGACGGCTGGCTAAATGGCTGCGCATCCTGGGTTATGACACGCTCTATGACCCGTCTTGGGATGACAGCCACCTGGTGCGCCTGGCCCGGGCGGAGGATCGTATTCTTCTTACGCGCGATGTAGAGCTCGCAAGGCGCAAGGGTGTTCGCGTCCTTCGAGTGGCCAGCGAAGTTCTGGAAGCGCAGCTGGACCAGTTACATGTCGAATTGGGGCTGGTTGCTCTTGCCCCATGGACACGGTGTCCAGTCTGCAATAGCCACCTCTTTTCAGTGCCCAAGGGCGATGCCTGGGGACAGGTACCACCCTATGTTTTCGTCACTCAAGAGGAATTTCGTCTCTGTCCCAGCTGTAATCGCTTCTACTGGCATGGCACGCACCGGCAACAAATGCAGGCCCTGGTCGACCGCTGGCAAAACCCGCGCTCTGCCTAGGATTTCACCCCCTGCAATTCCAGTGTCCTTGCTGACGCCTGTGCGATGGATGTGGCGTAACACTGCCTCCAAAGCAACAAGCCGGGGTTTTCCTACGGTTCCGGCCCAGTATCAAAACTACAAGCCTTGGCATCATGGTTCTCGTGTGCTATAATCCCGGTGTTGGTAGTGTTCGGTGTCCCCAGCTGTTGGTGTCCCCAATAGCTGGGGACACCAATCCGCCGAGATGTTTCAGGGAGGAGGCAAGTTCTGGAGAGTCTAGAGACTGCGCGGTTTGTGGTGGATGTGCTGTCCGGCAAGATGGGCTCGGATATCCTGCTACTCGACATCTCGCAAATGACCATCATTGCCGATTATTTTGTCATCGCCACCGCTGAGAGCGAGCGCCAGCTTGACGCTATGGCCACCAGCGTAATCGATGAGATGGAAATAGCCAGGGACGTGAAACCCTTGTCAGTCGAGGGAAAAGCCGTATCGGGTTGGATCTTGCTGGATTACGGCAGTATCATCGTGCACCTGTTCGACCAGGCGCGCCGAGACCGCTATCAACTAGAGACCCTCTGGCGCGACGCCCACGTTGTCGTGCGTATGGCCTGACACGGAATCCTCGAGTGGCGACTCTAGGAAGAGGGGGGGAGCCGCTTATCCCTCTCGTGCGCGCCAAGCAGTACATCGTCGATGCTCCGTGTTCCGGGATATATCCTCGCTAGCAGTTCCAGATCGTGGATCACCGCCGGCAGCACCTCATAGCTCTCCTCGACGAGAACCTGGTAGTGCTGCATGGCTTGGTCGAGATATCCCAGATCGCGCAGGCGTCGAGCCAGGTCCAGGCGAGCCTGCTGATCTTCCGGGTGATCCAAGAGATATTGCGCCTGGACATCGACGAGCGACATCCTTTCAGGGATGTCCGGTGTTAAAGATCCTTCCGCCGAATCAAGCCATGTTTCGGCATCAGGCCGTGCCCACTGCTTCGCAGCGGAGGTCTGAGGCTCGGAATGCAGGTCCATGGGCGCCGGCGGCTGCCAATCTGGCGTAGGCTCGAATGCGCCTACGGTCGGGTCAGTGTCATCCTGCGGTTGCTCTGTCTCCACAGGCTCGGCCTGCGCATCGATTATAACGCTTTCGGCCACGATCTCTTCGTCGTCTACCAGGTACGGGAGCTCGATAGGTTCCGCGTCCGATTCCGCGAACGGTAGGCGGGGGATTCGCAACGGAAGAGGAGATCGTGCCCCGAACAAGGCATAAGCCACGCGATTTTCGGGGTCTAGCATCTGTGCCCGCTGCAGGAGGCTGCGCGCCTGGTCATCTTTGGCTGTGTTCAGCCAGACTTTGCCCAGCACAAGATTGGCCTTGAGACAGTAGGGAAGTTCATCTAGAAGGGACTGCGCTGCCACACCCGCAGCATCATACGATCCTCCGCGTTCAAGCGCTTCTACCAACGCGGCGCGCAGGTCGTAGCGCTGTGGGTCTAAGCTGACCAGCTCACCTAACTCACGGATAGCCTGTCTATAGAGCTGCCCTCGCAGGTAGACACGTGCCAGAGCCGCTCGTGTCAGCTCAAAACGATCGGTTATGGCAAGCCCATCACTCGGCAGCAGACGCTGCAATGCATCCCGAACCTCTTGATTGCCAGGCATGAGCTCAAAGGCGCGTTGCCAGTACCACACTGCATCTTGGATCTGTCCCCATCGCTCATAGATGCCCGCGACTTGGATGTAAGCACCCAGGTTCTCGGGGTCAGCTCCAAGGACCCGCCAGAACAGGTCGAGGGCCTCTTCGTGCCGGCTCGTCTGTACCAAGACCCGACCCAAAACGACATAGGTGTCGATGTGCTTGGGAAAGCTTGTCAGAATGCGACGACAAATCGCCGCAGCCTGTAAGGGCTGGCGGGCGTCCAGCAGACGCAACGCTTCCTGCCCCTGACCTAACAAGGTCAGGTCTGCCATAGCTGCCTCCTGCCATCTCACGGACTTGATGTCCATTATTATGCGCTTTTTCAAGGTAGGTGTCAACTGTTTTGGCGCATCGCACGGGCGATGCGCCTTGAGGTTTCCACGCGTGCCGCTTTGGTAGTATAATGACCGCCATTGGCGCGCAGATTTGGAAAGGCTGGCAGCGTGTCCTCGCGATTTTCCATGTTTCGACCAGCGGAAGAGCTAGGCCGGGTCAGGCATATCCTCGAAGTCCTGGTGCGCAACGGTCTAGGTTTCCTTGTGGAGAGCGTGGGGCTCACTCGCCTCCTCCCGCGCAGACGCAGTCGACAGTTGCGGGAAGGGGATGTCGCCTTTGGCATGTCTGCTCCGCAGAGGGTTCGTCTCACGCTGGAGCAGTTGGGTCCCACCTATATCAAGTTAGGCCAGATTCTCAGTACCCGACCCGACCTGCTACCTCCCGCCTACATCATCGAGTTGAGCAAGCTCCTGGATTCGGTGCCCCCTGTCTCGGCAGACGACATTATCCAGCTAATTCAGCAAGAGCTTGGCGGTCCACTGGATCGCTGGTTTGCCCATTTCCAGAGGGAGCCGATTGCCTCCGCCTCCATAGGGCAGGTGCATCGGGCTGTTCTGCATGACGGTACAGCCGTGGTAGTCAAAGCCCAGCGCCCGGGTGTCGAGCGCACCGTACAGGCCGATCTCAACCTCATCCTGGCCCAGGGGCATTTCCTGGAGGCTCGATCGGCTACCTTGCGCCGATATGGCCTCGTGGATATCCTCGAAGAATTCTCGCATGCCCTTCGCGATGAGCTCGACTACACTTACGAGGCGCGCAACGCGGAACGCCTGCGCCAGATAGTTAGCAGTGAGGGTGTGCTCATCCCTCAGGTCTACTGGGATCTCACCACGCGTCGCGTCATCGTCTTATCGGAACTCCACGGCGTCCAGTTGAACGAGATCGACCGCCTCCGTGCCCACGGCTATGACCTGTGCAGTGTTGCGGCACGCATCGTCGAGGTTTATTTGCAGCTCGTCTTCCAGTATGGCATCTTCCAAGCTGATCCGCACCCGGCAAACATCCTGGTCTGCGATCGGCAGATTGGACTGGTGGACTTTGGCGTGGTCGGATACTTGACGCCGCGCTTGAGAGAGGACCTGGGTGGACTGCTTATGGCCCTGGTTCGGCAGGATGCCGACGATCTGGTGCATATCATTACCCGCATGGGCGCCGTCTCTGGCGGCGTGGAACAAAATGCTATGCGTAGAGATGTACAGCGACTGATCGTGCGCTATTACGCCGAGTCAGTGGAAAGCTTGCCGATCGCACAATTCCTGTCCGATATTATGAGTCTCTCGTTCAAGCACCACGTGCGGTTACCGTCAGATCTCGCGCTCCTGGCGCGCACTGTTGTGGTGTTGGAAGGGGTCGCGCTAGGCTTGGATCCCTCGTATGTACTGACAGATAACCTGAAACCCTTTGTGGTGCAGCTGGTTCGCGAGCGCCTTTCGCCCATGCGTGCTGTGCAAGAGGGTATCCGCACTTGGGTGGAACTGGAATCCGTGCTGCATGTGCTGCCTCGGCGAGTGGACACCATATCCAAGCAACTTGAGCAAGGGCATCTGACGGTCGGGTTTGAGATACGTCGACTGGAGCAGGCCATGCGCAAGGTGGATGACATCGGCAACCGCCTAGTCTTCAGCATTGTTATCGCCGCGATCATCATAGGTTCGGCGCTGGTGCTGCACGGTGGTGAGCAGGCCTCTCTTTTCCGCCTCCCTTTCACTGATATTGTGTTGCCCATCCCAGAGATCGGGTTCCTTGTCGCAGCCGTGATTGGTATCTGGATGCTCTATTCGATTGTCCGTTCGCGGAAAATGTGACTATACTGCACTCACATACCTGTTCTTTAGAAGCGCGGGGATTTCATCTCGCGATCTAGCTGGCTATTGATTGAGATCAGACCGAAATCTATAGAGGTGGTATTCTAACTATGAAAGTGATGATCACAGGCGGCGCTGGGTTTATCGGGTCCCATGTGGTGGATGCTTGTCTGGATGCCGGGCATGAGGTAGTGGTTTTGGACGATCTCTCCACGGGCAAACGGCGGAATCTAAATGCCGGTGCGCGGCTCCATGTCGCTAACATTTGCGATACCGATGCATTGGACGTGGTTTTCGCGGCTGAACGGCCCGAAGCCATCTGCCACCTGGCGGCCAAGGCCAACGTGCGTGAGTCCATGATCGAGCCTTTGCTCTATGCTCAGGTGAATGTCATGGGGTCCCTTGCTTTGCTCGAGATGTCGCGCCGTTGGGGGTGCCGGAAAATCGTCTATGCTTCCACAGGCGGCGCCGTCTATGGAGAACCAGAGTACTTGCCAGTGGACGAGAATCACCCTATCAACCCCCTTGACCCTTATGGCGCCAGCAAGCACCATGTAGAACACTATCTCTATATCTACGGTAAACACTATGGCTTGGATTTCACCATATTGCGTTTCCCCAATGTCTATGGCCCGCGCCAGGATCCCTTTGGAGAAGCAGGCGTGGTGGCCATTTGGGCTGCGCAGATGCTGAATGGTGGCAAGCCCCTGATCAACGGTTCGGGCGAACAGGAACGTGACTTTGTCTATGTGGCTGATATCGCGAGAGCCAACGTGTTGGCCCTCACGCGTGGTGCTGGCCAGACGGTGAACCTGGGCTCGGGCAAGGGCACATCGATCAACGAAATCTTTCAGCGGCTGAAGGCTATCACCAGCAGCAAGTGTGAAGAGGTGCATGGCCCTGCCAAGATCGGCGAGGTATTCAAGACTTTTCTCCTGGCGGACAAGGCGCGCACGGAGCTGGGTTGGGAGGCCCAAACCTCGCTGCAGGAGGGTCTAGAGAAGACCGTGGCATATTTTCGCGGGCTATCTGATAGCCAGGCTCTTGCATAGTATATTGTGTCGATAGGATTCGTGTAGGTCGGGGTGTGGGGCTGCACAAATATCTGTGGCAGGACCCATTGCCCGCCACATGATGAGCCTTGGATTGGTTAAGCCAGACTCATGGACAATTCGGGAGATGGAATATTATCGGCCCAGGAACTGCTCTCTCGCATCGCTCAAGGTTTGCGCCCTGGCGAGGGTGGGCCGATTGTGCACATCGAGTCTCTCGATGTGCGCCAGCCAGAGTACGGCGTGCCCTCACCTCCTTTGGGCGCGCCTCTGCAGCGAGCCCTCGATTTCCTAGGTATATCTCAACTGTACGTGCATCAGGTCGAGTCGCTCGAGCGTGTCCGTGCAGGACAGAACATTGTCGTCGTGACGGCCACGTCGAGCGGCAAGACTCTATGCTACAACCTCCCCGTCATCGAGCGCTTGCTTGTTGAGCGAGAGGGCAGAGCCCTCTATATCTATCCCATCAATGCGCTGGTGAATGATCAGCTCAAGAGCCTGTTCAAGATTAACCTGGCGCTGGGCCGGGAAGCCCTTGGAGTTGCCCGATACACTGGCTCGCTCAGCGCGGAAAAGCGTCGCGACACGCGTGCTCGCCAACCGAACATCTTCCTTACCAATCCCGAGATGCTACATCTGAGCTTTTTACTGTGGCATCAGAATTGGCAAGACCTGTGGCGTAACCTGCGTTTCATCGTCATCGACGAGGTGCACACCTACCGAGGGGTGTTCGGCTCGAACATGGCTCAACTCCTTCGCCGTGTCCTGCGTATGGCAGAGCATTACGGGGCCACTCCCCAATTCGTCTGTTGCTCAGCAACGATCGCCAACCCCAAGGAATTGGTCCAGAACTTGATAGGCCGTGAGTTCCACGTCGTCGATCACGATGGTGCCGGCCAGGGGCAACGTTATTTCGTACTCTGGAATCCGCCACTGACCAGTGCAGATGGAAGCAATGTTCGCCGCTCCTATGTTGAGGAGTCAGTGGACTTGTTACTGCATTGCATTGGCGCAAGCTACAATACTATCCTCTTTGCCCGCGCCCGTCGATTGACGGAACGCATGTTGCGGCTGACCAAGGCAACGAACCAAACGCTAGTCGAGACCAACCATGGACAGGCAATTAGCTCTTACCGCGCCGGGTACCTGTCTGAGGAGCGAGAGGAGATCGAGTCCAGGCTCAAGACAGGGGATATTAGAGGTATCATCACCACCAATGCGCTAGAGATGGGCATCGATATCGGCGGGCTCGATGCCGCCATCATTGCGGGGTACCCGGGAACCATCATGTCTACCTGGCAGCAGGCCGGGCGCGCGGGACGGCGGGGGCGTGACGCGCTGATCTTCCTCGTTGCTTCCCAGAACCCTCTGGACCAATACTATATGGGCCATCCGCAGGAGTTCTTTGCTCGACCCCACGAGCTGGCTGTGGTTGATCTGCAGAACCCCTACATCCGGCTCAAACACCTTCTTTGTGGCGCAAGGGAGTTGCCCTTGACCGCAGACGAATTGTCCCGCATGGAGCCTGACTTGCAGGACACGGTCTGCGAGCTGCGAGACCGGCAGCTCTTGGAGCCCTGCAAGCTAGCCGACAACTCGGAAGGCTTGACTTGTCCTCAGGGACGGCGCGACATTCACTTTCGTGTGGCGCTTCGCTCTGCCAGCCATGAGACCTTTCATATCTTGGACCAGGATCGCAATGAGATCGGCACGATAGAGCCACCGAACGCCTATCGGGAAGCACACCCGGGGGCCATCTATCAGCATGGCGAGGACGACTACCGCGTCGTCTCCCTCCGCAAAAGGGATAACACCATCCTGGTACGTCCAGAGGCTGCTCCGCATTACACTCGATCGCTGAGTATGCTTGGCGTCCATATCGAGGGTATCCATGCCTCGCGTTTCCTGACCCCTGCCGAGTCGGGAGTCGCAACGCCGTTTGGGGTGGTCCACGGTGATGTTCTAGTGGAAGAAAAGGTCTACGGCTACGAAGAGCTCCAGTGGGGCACGGAGGAAATGGTCAAGCGGGTCAATCTCGACTATCCCTTGGTGATGCGCTTGCATACCACGGCCATGTGGTTGACGTTGCCTCCTGGGCTGGAACAATGGCTCTCGGGCCGGATCGGTCTGCAGGTGACTGACGATGCGGATGCGACAGAACCACTCGATGGGGAAGCTCTACTGGCACGAGGATTGCACGGTGTCGAGCACCTTCTCACCGGCGTCTTGCCCCTTCTCGTCATGTGTGATCGGCGTGATGTGGATGGTTATCACCTCCTCAGGCTCCCGGGGCTCGATGCCCCCGCGGTTTTTGTGTACGATTCCTACGAAGGAGGGATCGGCTTGGCGGAGGTCGCCTACCAGCGTGTCACCGAGCTGTTGCAGCTGGCCTATAGTACCGTCGCGAGTTGTCCATGCAATGCGGGGTGCCCTTCATGCATTCAGTCGGGTGCCTGTCGTCAGCGCAATGACATGCTGCACAAAGGGGCTGCGCAAGCTATTCTGGCCCTTCTTGCAGAGTCAGGCTCTATGCCCAGTGGCGCGGGACCCCTACTGGACTCCCCAATCAACTCCCTAGCTGCACCTGGGCAGAGCATGGCCCGCCCTGACATGAGCCGGAAGCGAGCCCTGCAAGATTTGCTGG
>CAYQDH010000055.1:16197-17694 GCA_964416075.1 uncultured Anaerolineales bacterium
CGTACTCGTGAGCAAGGCATTCATCAGCGTATTTCGGCATCGGAGAAGGCGGAATCCAGTGTCCCGGGCGAGTCCCGCTTTCTACGAGGCGATCAGGTCGAGTATTCGCTCTATGGACGGGGTACCGTTCTCTCTTCCCGCCTGGATGGCGATCGGCAGATCGTTACTGTGCGCTTTGCACACCGCAACCTGGTGAAAGAGATCGATGGATCACGGTGCACGCTGCTCAAAAGGGGCAATAACGCTTGACAAAATAGAACAAATGTACTAATATGGGGTCATGGAGGGAGGCCTTGTTGCATCACGATCTACAGTGATCGGAGGCCAAGGATGGACCTGCTGCAAAAGATTGACGTGCTGGGCGAGTCCGCACGCTTTGATATCTGCCGAGGATGTGGAACCCACGACAGCCGGGTCAAAGACGACCTGGGACGCTGGATCTATCCGGCTGTGCGACCTGATGGCAAGCGCATCGACATGCTCAAGATACTACAGAGCAATGTCTGCGAGAAAGACTGCGCCTATTGCGCCAATCGGAGCGACCGCGATGTGCACCGTATGACCTTCAAGCCAGATGAGTTGGCCCGCGGTTTTTCCGAGTTGCTGCGTCGCGGACGTGTGCAGGGGCTCTTTTTGAGTTCGGGCGTGTGTGGGAATGTAGGCCAGGCCACGGAGCGCATGCTGGCCACCGTGGAGATCCTGCGACGCCGGTATCTTTTTGGCGGCTACATTCACCTCAAGATCCTTCCGGGCGCCGACGATGCCAGTATTGAGGCTGCTGTGCGCATGGCAAACCGAGTTTCGGTAAACTTGGAAGCTCCCAATGCACAACGCATTGGTGCGTTGAGCAAAGGCAAGGATTTCGAGCAGGACCTGGTGATGCCGCTTCGCAAAGCCCACAGAATCAGGCAGTATATCGGGCGCGCCGTCAGCATGACCACCCAATTCGTGGTGGGCGCCGCAGGCGAGTCTGACAGCGAGATCCTCACGACCTCGACACAGCTCTACGGCGACTTGCGCCTCGCCCGTGCTTACTACAGTGCTTTTCAACCCATTAGAGACACGCCTTTGGAGAACCACCCTGCCACGCCCGCATGGCGCGAGCATCGCCTCTATCAGGCCGATTTTCTGTTGCGGCAGTATGGGTTCGGGCTGCAGGAGATCGTCTTCCAACAGGATGGTAACCTGGCCCGCGAAGTGGATCCCAAGCTCCAGTGGGCGCTCCATCATCCCGAGTTCTTTCCTCTTGAGATTAACATCGCCAGCTCTGAGGAGTTGTTGCGCGTGCCGGGCATTGGACCCGTATCGGCGCAGCGTATCGTGCAGCAGCGCAGGCAGGGCAGGCTCAAGGATCTCAGCCATATCTGCTTGGGCGGCGCAGATAGCGGACGCGCTGCGCCTTTCATCCTTCTTGATGGAAAACGGCCCAACTTCCAGTTATCTTTCTGGTGATCCCGCCCCCGCTACAGTATAATGGGTCGCACTCTACGATAATGA
>CAYQDH010000056.1:0-13076 GCA_964416075.1 uncultured Anaerolineales bacterium
CCTCGTCGTCCTTGAGCACGCCCAGGTTGACCTGGCTCTGCAGGGGGCTAGGGGTACCGAAGAGGATGTCGGTGATATCAGTAGCCATCATCGAGCCGCCCCAACCATCTCCCAGCGCCGTGCGCATGGCCTGGTCCAGGATGCTCTCGGCGTCCTGATCCGTGCCCATGTGCGTGCGATGCAGCATCTCCACCACCTCGCGGTCGATCCCGCGCGGGGCGAGTTCCAGGTCCTTCCACAACATCTGGCGCTTGGGCGTGGCCCGCGATACGTACGAAAGAGCGCCCTCCTGCTGTCCGAAATTGGCCAATACTTTGTTGGCCACATCGAGAGCGATCTCGTTTGCCTGGCGCCCCTGGGTGGGGATGCCCAGGTAGCCGGCCACGGCCTGCAACTTTTGCGAATCGCGAATACGGTAGCCTTGCACTTCGCCCTTGGCGACGGCCTGCAGGGTAAATGCCAGGCCTCGCCCATGATCAGAGTGGGCCGACGCGCCGGCCGCCACGGCTCGCGCAAAGTTTCGCGCGGCCACCGTGGAGCGTGTAGCTCCGCAAACGCCGCGCGTGGTCTTGCCCACGAGCCGGCAGGGTCCCATAAAGCACATCTTGCAGCAGGAGCTATCTGCGCCAATAGGGCAGGGCTTGCTCTGCTCCGCCCGATCGAAAGCGGTCTCTACGGTGCCCTCACAGCACTCCAGCACCTCGAGTACAGCGCGATCTTTGCTCTTCTGAGCCATATTGATTTGTCTCCTTACAATCGGCGCTCGGCCAATCAGCGCGCCGTAAGCTACCGGTGCTGACAGGCCAGCCATCTACCGATCCATGATACCCAAGTTAATGTTTCCAAGCCCTACGCACTTGTGGGGGGGCACGAGGCGCGGCACAACGAGCCGGCCATCCCTAGTAACGGCGAAAATCGCCGGACATTTCAAGGTCTTTCATCTCGGTCGTGGTCACACGCCGAAGCACCGTATACCACGGCGAGCCGTCCTGGCTCTGGTGCAGTTGGCCGAGAATGGGTAATTCTTGGTTCGGAGGATACCCGGCGTCCACCAGAGCCTGGGCAATAAGATCCGGGGAGAGAACGCTGTCATCGTAGGCGACAGCAACCTGTTTGCGACCTGAACTGGCAACCACCTTTACGACGCCGCTCAGGCCCAACAGTGCCTCACGGACAAGAAGCACGTGGTGATCGGCGAACATGGTTGGCACGCTGAGAATGGTCTTCTGCATACGTCCTCCGTTGACTGGGGCGACACGTGACACAGGATGATCAGGGTGAAAAACACCCTAGCAAAAGCCAAGTATATCCCGGATACCAGTTATTGTCAATCCAAGACCTCTGGGGACATCCGAGTGGATGCCCCCAGAGGCCGTACAACGATACTTAGGAGAGACCCTTCACCTTGCCATCGGGTCCGATGTCAATGTCCATGAAAACTGGATGCCGCGGCAGGCCCGGCATCGTGCGCATCTCGCCGCAGAGCGGGTAGAGAAAGCCTGCACCCATGCTAGCGCGAACATCGCGAATGGGCAAGCGCCAACCCTTGGGCGCGCCCTTGAGCGCCGGGTCATGGGTGAGCGACAGATGGGTCTTGGCCATGCAGATGGACGTCTTGTCGTAGCCCAGTTTCGTGTACATGGCGATCTTTTCCTGGGCTGCAGCCTGATAATCCACCCCACTTGCCCCGTAAACCTGGGTCGCAATGATCTCGATCTTGTCCTTGATCGGCAGATTCACATCGTAAAGGAACTTGAAATTGCTGGGCTTGTCGCAGGCCTTCATCACGGCCTGAGCCAGGTCCACCGCCCCGGCGCCGCCCTTGGCCCAATGCTCGCACGGGATTGCGTCCTCGGCCCCCGCGTCGATGGCCATCTTGCGGATCAACTCGATCTCGCGATCGGTATCAGGGGTAAAGCGGTTGACCGCCACCACCACAGGGATACCGAACTGCAGAGCGATGCCGATATTGGCCTTCAGGTTCACCCCACCCTTCTCAAGATACTCCAGGTTCTCCTCGACGAGTTCCTTGGGCAATGGCTTGCCGGCCACCACTTTGCCCAGGCCTCCGTGCATCTTGAGCGCGCGCACCGTAGCGACGAGCACCACGCAGTTAGGGATCAACCCGCTGACACGGCATTTGATATCAAAGAACTTTTCCATGCCCAGGTCAGCCCCAAAGCCGGACTCGGTGACCACATAATCGGCCAGCTTGACGGCCATCATGTCGGCCACGCACGACGAGTTGCCATGAGCGATATTGGCAAAGGGACCGGCATGCACGATGGCCGGTGTGTTCTCCAGCGTCTGCATCAGGTTGGGCATCAATGCATCTTTCATCAACACGGTCATCGCGCCGGCCACTCCCAGGTCCTCGGCAGTGACAGGGTTGCCCTTGGTATCCGTGCCAATGACCATTCGCCCCAGGCGCTCGCGCAGATCTTGCACGCTGGTGGCCAGAGCCAGGATGGCCATCACCTCGCTAGCCACGGTGATGTCATAGCCACTCTGGCGAGGAGCGCCGTTCGCGGGACCCCCCAGACCAAGAATGACCTGGCGGATGGCCACGTCCGACACATCTACCACGCGGTTCAGCAGGATGGAGAAGGGATCGATATTCAGGCGCTTGACGCCGGCTGCAGCAAGAGACTTGTCGCCCAGTTCCCGCTCGTGCATCATGCGAGCATCGACGGCCGCCGCGAGCAAGTTATGCGTCACACCCACGGCGTGGATGTCGCCGGTAAGGTGCAGGTTAAAGTCTTCCATTGGCACGATCTGCGAGTATCCTCCACCTGCAGCGCCGCCCTTGATGCCAAAGGTGGGGCCCATGGAGGGTTGCCGGATGCAGGTGAACACCCTCTTGCCCAGGTGGGCGCCCAGAGCCTGGCTGAGACCCACGGTCGTCGTGGTTTTGCCCTCGCCCAGGGGCGTCGGGGTGATGGCCGTCACGTCGATGTACTTGGCGTTCGGCCGATCCTTGAGGCGGTCGATCACATCCAGATGGACCTTGGCCTTGTACCAGCCATAGGGTTCCAGGTCCTGCTGAGTCAGCCCGACGCTGGAAGCGATGTCGATAATGGGCTTGAGCGTGGCTGCCTGTGCGATATCAAGGTCACTTGGCATGGGAGATCCTCCTGTAAAGGGTGGCTGAGGTGAATCACTCCTCCGATGTTGGGGCGATCACGTTGTATCGTCCTGGCGACTAACGAGCGAGCACATCCGCACGTGCGCAAACCGAACCGCCATCAGGCCCGCTGAGCTTGCCGGCGGGCCGCAGTCAACGTATTAGTCATCAACATGATATTGGTCATGGGGCCCGTGCCGCCCGGCACGGGGGTCACATAGCTCGCCACACTCATGGCCGCTGCGGTGTCCACATCCCCGATCAACTTGCCATCGACTACGTTGACTCCGAAATCGACGACCACCGCTCCCGGGCGGATCATATCGCCGGTGATCATCTTGGCCTTGCCGATGGCCGCTACCAGGATTTCGCCCTCCCGACACACCGCGCCCAAATCCCGGGTGCGGGAATGGCAGATCGTTACCGTGGCATGCTCGTGAAGCATCAGCAGGGCCATGGGCCGGCCCACGATATTGCTTCGCCCCACCATGACAGCCTGCTTGCCTTTAAGCTCGATGCCATAGCGATGCAAGAGTTCCATGCCCCCCGCCGGGGTAGCCGGAGCAAAGAAATCTCCGCTCTGCTGCAACAAGCGGCCCGCATTGATGGGCGAGATGCCATCCACATCTTTGCCCACGTCGAGCATATCCGTAACCAGGGATTGCGATAGGTGCTTGGGAAGGGGCATCTGCACGATAATACCATTGGTGCGAGGGTCTGCGTTCAGCTGCTGTAGCGTGCCCGTCAGGGTCGCTGCGTCGGTCTTTTCATCGAGCGCGTGTAGGGCAAAGCGCATGCCGACCGAGGAAAAGCTCTTCTCGATCTGCTTAACGTACCAGGACGATGCAGGGTCGCCCCCCACCTGGACGACAGCGATACCCGGAGCCCAGCCGTGCTCCTGCTGGAACTGGGCCACCTGGCTGGCAACCTCTCCGCCCATCAATTTGGCCATAGCACGACCATCGAGAGTTTGTGCTGCCATCGATTCTCCTTTGAAATGGCCCACTTGGCGAATCGCCTTATGGCCATGCTACGCGGCATGGTGACCGCATCGGCTCGCCGCGCTGTGCTCAGGCACCAATCTTTTGGTGCACGGCCTGCAATACACGTCCCTTCAAGTTCTCCTTGCCTGCCGTGATAGCCTGCATGCGCGCTGTTGCCGCATCGACATAGGCCTGATCGCGAATACTGGACAAGTTGATGGATACGTTCAACAGGGCAGCGTGCATGCATGCCTCAGCCATCAGCACGCCCACACCCGCATCACTCACCGCCCAGGTGTTGCCCATCTCTGCAGCCGGCATGGCCAGATCAACCACCCGGGCGCAGTGCTCGGCGATGGACATGGGCACCTCGGCAGCCTCCTTGAGCGCGTCCTGGATAGCTGCCTCGCGAGCCTGTTGCTCCTCAAGGGTCTTGCGCGGCTGGCGATAGGCCGCCATGACCTTGGCATAAACTTGCGTGTCACTTTCGAGCAGATCCAGCAGCTCGCGACGCAGGGTCTCGGTCTTGAGCAGAATATCACCCATGGGGGCGTTGACGCTCTCATACCCCTTTTTTCCGATCGTCAGGTTGCAGACCATGCTCACCAGAGCGGCAGCCAGCGAGCCCCCCAACGCAGCGGTGCTCCCACCACCCGGCACGGGTTCCTTCGAAGCCAGCGCATCCACGAAATCGGTAACTGTTTTCTCCGTGAACATGACCACCTCCCTTCAGCTCTGCACTCCCACATTTGCCGTTCGTAGTAGCCGAATCGTGAACACTGGAACCGCGGCCTAATACTCTGATGGCAACTCGGCCAACTCAGCCATGCTAAACACGGGACCATCCAGACAGACGTACTTGGCGCCCACGTTGCAGCGCCCACACTTGCCAATACCGCACTTCATGCGGTTTTCCAGCGAGGTGTAGATCTGTTCCTTCTGGAAGCCCAGCTTGGTCATGACCGGCAAAGTGAAACGAATCATCACCGGCGGCCCGCAGATGACGGCGACGCTGTTCGTGGCGCTGGGCGCCGTCTCCTCGGTGACGTTGGGCACAAAGCCCACTTTGCGCGTCCACCCGGGCACGGCGATATCGATGGTCTGCACCATCTGGATATCCGAACGCTGCTCCCAAGCGGAAAGGTCCTTCTGGTACATCAGGAGCCCTGGCGTGCGCGCTCCATAAATGACTGTGATCTTGCCGTACTGCTCGCGCTCCCCGCCTTCCAACAGATAGATGATCAACGAGCGCAGGGTGGTGAAAGCAAAGCCGCCGCCGATGACCACCACATCGCGTCCCTTCATCAGATCGAGTGGAAAATAGTTTCCCAGGGGGCCGCGCATGCCAATGACATCACCCGGCTTTAGGCTGTGCAGCTTGGAAGTAAAGATCCCCGCCTTTTTCACGGTAAAGCGCACAAAACCCTCTTCTGTGGGCGAGGAAGCGATGCCAAAGGGGGCCTCTCCTTGGCCAAAGATGGAGAGCTCACAGAATTGGCCGGGGGTATAGTGGAAACTGGACGCATCCTGTGGCTGGGCAAAGACCAGGTCAAAGCTCTTGATGGTGCGATCATCCGTCTCATCTACGATCTGGCGGATGTTCATGCTCATGGGCAGATAGGGATTTCTTGCCGCTGATGCGGCCGTCAGTGCTTCGGTCTGGGTCATTTCTGTTCTCCCACCTTGGCCTGCTGCTCCGCCTTGTCGCCGAGTGCCGCATAGACCTGGCGCACCCTCAAGAGGACGTGGCGTATATCCAACCGCACAGGACAGCTCTGCACGCAGCGACCGCAACCCACACAACCGTAGAGCCCCACGTTGCGCGGCAGATACTCGAATTTGTGCATAGTGCGCTGCCGCCACCGTGCGGCCTGGTTGGGACGAGGGTTATGGCCGGAGGCGTGTTGGGTGAACATGGGATACATACAGGAATCCCACCCCCGAACGCGCTCGCCACTATCAGCGAAGAGTCTGTCTTCGATAAAGAAGCAGTGGCAGGTGGGGCAGTTGTAGGTGCACGTGCCGCAGGCCAGGCATTTCTCCGAGATCTCGGCCCACACTGGGTCATCAAACAGCGCGGGCAGCATGGCCTCGATGCTGGACACCGGCTCGATCTCGCTCAAGCGCGCCATGGCCTTGGCCTCGATCTCGGCAGCTGCTGCCATGGCCCCCACCTCGGCGGCTGCCAGCGGCGACCCGGGAAGCGCCACAAGCGCCTGCAGCGCCTGGGCGCCTCGCTCGCTCACCGCCTCGACCAAATAGGCATCGCCAGCGTCGCGCATGAACACGTCCGAGCCTTGCCGATCGTAAGGGCCGCTACCAAAGGCGTGGCAGAAACAGGTCTGCCTCGGCCGGTCGCAAGCCAGGCCAAAAACCAGTGTGCTCTCGCGCCGCGCCCGATAATACGGGTCAAAATATTGCCCTTGACCGAAAATGCGATCCATGAAAAGGTAGCTTCGCGCGTCGCAGGGTCGGATGCCCAAGACTACGGTGGGGGCTGTGTTCAAGGGCACAGCCTGCACCTCGTTGAACTGGTCCAGGTGGCGCTGAAAGCGGATCATACACTCCGTCTGCGGAAAGAGAACCGCCTTGGGCGCTTTGACGGTATTGCGATAGTCGAGCACAACCTGCTCAGGGGCCTCGATTTCCGCAAAGAGCAGTTCCTCGTTGCGGCGCAGCGGGGCGATCAGGCGATAGGCTCGCATCAGCTCGGCCACAAACTCTTGTGTTCGATTCTTGGGTAGTAGCAGTAACTCCACGATTCTCCCCCCTTACGGGCGTTCGACCACGGCTACAGGCAAGTTGCCCCGTCACATCACAAAGCTATTATCATCGTCCTCGCGATAGGTCGTAAGCGGAGGGTGCAGCGCCGGATCGGTGCCGGCATCATAGCCATAAAGCTCTTCGACGTCGAAGCGCAGCTTGTCGAGCAGGAGGCGCAGGTTCACCCCCTGCGGGCAGGCGCGCGTACAGGCCCCACAGCCCACGCATCGCCCGGACAGGTGAAAGGTGCGCATGATCTGGTAGAACTGCACATCCCCCGGCCGCGAGGTCTGGTTGAACCAGCGTGGCATGGTGCGATCGACAAAGCACTGGTTGCAGTAACAGAGCGGGCAGGCGTTTCGACAGGCATAGCACAGGTTGCAGCGCTGTACCTCCTGCTCAAAGCGGCGCCAACGCTCCTCCGAACTGGCGGCCATCATCTCGCGCACCGGGGCATAGGGATCGACAGCGGGATCCTCGGTTATCTCGGAACCCATCTGCACATCATAGATCACGGGGTTATGATGGGTGCAGGCCTGGCATAGCTCGTAGATCGCCTCATCCATGGCGACAGGTTGGGTACCCACCTGCACCTGGCCATCGTTGAGGCTCACATCCTCCACATCCTCCACGGGGATGGCCAACTTCTGGGCTACGCGGCGGGGGTCCACCACACCCGCGCAACTGACACCCACGATGCGCAGGTTCTCACGCAAAACCTGTCCCTCCTGAATAAGGCCAATGATAGCGCGAGAATCGCACCCCTTGACCATAATGCCTACCTTTTTGCCGCGATACTTGGGCAAAAAGGCCACCAGGTTATTCTCACAGGTGGCGTTCCAGATCAGCCGTTCCACATCCTCGGGACGACGGGCGAAGACGGGCGTGGCCTTCAAAGGGATAGTGCCGGCTTCATAGCCGATGAACAGCTCGATCTCGCCCGCGCTGAGCCATTGGGTGATCTTTTCGCGGATCGCTAGGGGTAATGCTGTCATATCGCCTCACGCTCACTCTGGAACACCGGGGTATCGACATTGACGTTAAGATGCTGAGAGGGGCCCAGCCTTTTGACGTCCTCAGTCACCCTGGTCACAACCTCTGCAAAACGAGCCCCTTCCGAGGCTGAAACCCAGGAGAACTGTACGCGTCCTTTCTCGATGCCCAAATACTCGAGATAGCGCTGCAAAAGAGCGAACCGCCGCCGCGCAAAGTAGTTGCCCGCCAGATAATGACAGTCACCCGGATGACATCCGGAGACCAGCACGCCATCGGCCCCCTGGCGCAGCGCCTCCACGATAAAGATCGGGTTCACCCGCCCCGAGCAAGGCACGCGAACCACGCGCACATTGGGCGGGTATTGGATGCGCGACGTGCCGGCCAGGTCAGCGCCCGCGTAGGAACACCAGTTACACAAAAAGGCCAGAATCTTGGGCTCCCAAGTGCCTGCCCCAGCTTCGCTGGGCACGGATTTCGGTTCGCTCATGCGTCAGTCCTCTTTTTTTCAGTCGTCAGTTGTCAGTACGAGCTTGCGCTTCAGAACGGGTTCTGGCAACCGCCAACTATTACCTGAATACTAGGATGCCACCAGGGCCGCGATCTGGGCCATGATCTGTACATCGTCAAAGCCATCCAGCGTGATACACCCGGACCGGCAGGCCGCGACACACGCGCCACAACCCTTGCACAAGGCCGGGTTGATCTCGGCGCAGTCTTTGAAGTTGCGGCGGGTGACCTCCTTGTTGACAAGTTCCGGCGCCTTGTACGGGCAGATCTTGACACAATCGCCACAAGCGACACAGGCGAGCTGATCGACGCGAGCCACGGAGCCCTGGGACATCAGCTCATCCTGGGCTAACACCGTAGACGCTCGCGAGACCGCCGCGCAGGCCTGAGCGATCGATTCCTCGATGAACTTGGGCGTGTGCGCCATCCCCGCCAGGTAAATACCTTCGGTGGCGAAATCGACCGGGCGCAGCTTCATATGCGCTTCCAGGAAGAACTTTTCCGCGTTCAAAGGCACTTTGAGCATGGTGGCGATGTGCTCCGCGTCGGCGCGCGGGGCGATGCCCACGCTCAACGCCAGTGTATCCGCCTCGAATTCCAGGTCAGACTTGACCACCGGATCATATACCCGCACCACCAGGCGGCCATCGCGATTTTCCACCTGGGGCATCCCGCCACGCCCCTGCTCGTCCGGGTCTGGGTCATAGCGCACAAAGAGCACGCCCAGGTCCCGCGCCTTCTGATAGTATTTTTCGCGCAAGCCGTAGGAGCGGATATCGCGATAGAGTACGATTACATTGCTCTCGGGATAGCCCGTCTTCAGGTCGATGGCGTTCTTGAGCGCCTGCGAGCAGCAAACACGGCTGCAGTAGGGATGCTCATCATTGCGCGATTCCACGCACTGGATCATCACCACGGTGCCGCGGCGGCCCTCAGGAAGGACGAAACTGCGCTTCGCCAGCGACTCTTCCAGCTCGCGCTGTGTAACCACGCGCGAATCCTGGCCATAGAGGAAGGAGGTCGTCTTGCGTTCTTCGGCGCCGGTGGCCACGATGACCACGCCGTGGTCGATTTTGGCTTCCTGCGGCCCACTCCCGTTGTGGCGATACTCCACTACACTGTGGAAATTGCCCACAAAACCATCGACCTGCTTGAGATTGGCATTGCGGTAGACGGTGATGCGCGGATGCTCACTGACCTGGGCGATCATCTCGCCCAACTTTTCCTGCATTCGCTTGTTGCGCAGGGTGCTATGGATGTGCAGAGCGTTGCCGCCCAACTGGGCCTCCCGCTCGATCAGCGAGACATCGAACCCTTGGCCGGCCATCTTGAGCGCCGCGGTCATGCCCGAGATGCCCCCGCCTATGACCAGGGCGCTGTGCGTGATGGGCAGTGGCTGGCCATGCAGCGGCCTGTTGTTGACCGCGCGGTTGACCGCCATGCGCACCAGATCTTTGGCCTTGTCAGTGGCCTGAGCGGGCATCTGCATGTGCACCCAGGAGCATTGGTCGCGTATGTTAGCCAGCTCAAAGAGGTAGGGGTTCAGCCCCACTTCGTGGATCGTCTCCTGGAAAAGCGGCTCGTGGGTGCGCGGCGAGCAAGAGGCAACCACCACACGGTTCAGTTGGTGCTCCCGTACCACGTCCTGGATCGCTTCGATCGTATCACCGGAACAGGTAAACAGGTTCCGGCCCGTGTACACCACATAAGGCAGCGTGCTGGCATATTCGCGAACAGCCTCCACATCCACCGTCCCAGCGATATTGATGCCACAATGGCACACAAACACGCCCACCCGAGGCGGATCGCCTGAGACGTCGATCTCTGGCGGATACTCTTTCTTGCGCGTCAGAGTCTTGCGCTGCGAGGCGAGCAATTCCCCGACCTCCGCTGCGGCCGCGCTGGCCTGCATCACCGTCTCTGGGATGTCCTTCGGTCCGCTGGCAGCGCCACCGACAAAGACGCCCGGGCGGGAGCTGCTCAGGGGCTGGAACTCATCGGTATAGACAAAACCACCCTCGCCCCGGCGCAGCTGGAGCTGCTCGATCAACTGCCGCGTCCCCTTGGATGGCTCCAAGCCGACAGACAGCACCACCATATCGAACTCTTCGTGTACATGCTGCTCGTCCTCGGTCTGGTAGACCACATCCAGCGTGCCGTTCTCCTTGCGGTCCACCTTGGCCACTCGAGCGCGCGTGAACCGGACACCGTATTCGTCCCGGGCGCGCTCATAGTACTTGTCAAAGTCCTTGCCAAACGCGCGCATGTCCATGAAAAAGATGGAGGGCTGCACGCTGCGGTCGTGCTCGCGGGCGATGACCGCCTCTTTGATGGCGTACATGCAGCAGACGGAGGAGCAGTACGCGTTGCCACACTGCTGGTCGCGCGAGCCCACGCACTGCAAAAAGGCGATGCGATGCGGCACTTGGCCATCGGAGGGGCGCTGCACGTGCCCCGCACATGGACCCGAAGCGGAGAGTAAGCGCTCGAACTCGATGCTCGAGACCACGTCGGCGTAACGGCTGTAGCCCAGCTCGTACTTGCGCCGGGCATCGAATTCGTCAAAGCCGGTAGCCAGCAGGACGGCGCCCACATTCAGCTCTTCGTACTCGTCGCGCAGATCATGGTTGATGGCGCCGGGCTTGCAGGCATCGATGCAGCGATAGCACTCGGAGCAAACGCCACACGCCAGGCAGCGCTGCGCCTCAGCTATGGCCTGCTCTTCGGTGAAACCCAGGCCCACCTCGGCGAAGCTCTTGATGCGCTCATTCACGGGCAGCTCGGCCATGTGAGCGCGAGGTCGCCTCACGATCTTGCCCTTGGCCACGCCCGCAGCCACTTCGCTGCGATCCACAACCACCACCTTGTCCGGATCGATGCGCGGCACAAACGTCACGGTCTCCTCAGAGAGGTAACTGTGGATAGACTCGGCCGCACGATGGCCCATGCCCACAGCCTCGATGGCACTGCGCGGGCCGGTGGCTGCATCGCCGCCGGCAAAGACGCCGGGCATGGTAGTGGCCAAGGTTTGCTCGTCATAAGCAATGGTTCCGCGCCGCGAGCGCTTGATTTCGTCCGGCAAAAAGCCGAGATCCGGCGCCTGGCCGATGGCCAGGATCACCGTATCGGCTTCCATCTGGTAGTTGGAATCGTCGATGGGAATGGGCTGGCGCCTGCCGCTAGCATCGGGGTCCCCCAGGCGCATGCGTAGCAGCTCCAGGCCCCCGGCGCGGCCATCGCGCTCCACGATGCGCACGGGGTTGGTCAACAAATTCAGGGCCACGCCCTCTTGCTCGGCTTCGTCTACCTCAAAGGCATAGGCGGGCATCTCGGCGCGGGAGCGTCGATAAACGATGGTGCTTTCGGCGCCCAGGCGGAGGGCACAACGGGCTGCGTCGATGGCGGTGTTGCCGCCGCCCACCACGACAACCTTGCTCCCCACATGAGGCCGTTCCCCCGAGTTAACCTGCCGCAAAAAGTCGATTGCGGAATAGACCCCCGGGAGGTTCTCACCCGGAATGCGCATCGGCGGAGCATAGTGGGCGCCCACGCCCAGCAACACGGCATCGTAATGTGCTCGCAGGGCGCTGAAATCCTGCACCGGGGTATCGGTCAGGATCGTGACCCCACGATCGGCGATGCGTTGGATCTCTTGGTCCAGGATATCCTGGGGCAGGCGATAGTCGGGGATGCCGTAGCGAAGCATCCCTCCCGCCTTGGGCTTGGATTCGTAGACTGTTACCTCGTAACCCAAGAGGGCCAGGTCTTGCGCGGCCGTAAGGCCACAGGGCCCGGCACCCACGACAGCGACCTTTTCTTTGCGCGTCACCGGCACGCGCTCTACGGGCGCGTCGCCATGTTCGAGCGCCCAGTCCGCCATAAAGCGCTTCAGTGAAGCGATCGAGACGGGCGGCTCATCGAGCAGCTGTCGGCTGCAGGCTGTTTCGCAGGGATGATAGCAGATGCGTCCACAGGCCGAGGTAAAGGGATTGGCCTTGCGGCTCAATTCCAGAGCCTCCGCGTAGCGGCCCTGGGCAATGAGGGCGATATAGCCCTGAGCACTAGTCCCCGCCGGACAGGCCGCCTTGCAAGGCGATGTGCCGCGCTTGTCGATGGCAAAGATATTGGGCACAGCTTGCGGGAAGGGGCGATAGATCGCTTTGCGTGGGCCCATATTCTCGTCAAAGGCGTTGGGCACCTCGATGGGGCACACTCGCGTGCACTCGGAGCAGCCTGTGCATTTGTCAGGCACCACATAGCGCGGCTTGTGGCGGATGCGCGCGGTGAAATTGCCTGCTTCTCCCTCGATGCTCTCCAACTCCGACCATGTCATCAAGTTGATGTTTAGGTGGCGCGCGCACTCGACCACTTTGGGGGAGAGAATGCACATGGAGCAATCGTTTGTGGGAAACGTCTTGTCCAGTTGAGCCATGGTTCCACCGATGGCCGGGGAGCTCTCCAGGAGATGCACCTTGAACCCAGAGTCCGCCAAATCAAGAGAAGCCTGTATGCCAGCGATACCGGCTCCCACGACCAATACCGCACCAACGACCTTTTTCTCAGACTGCGCTGCTTGCGAATCCATATGTCGCTTTCCTCTATTTGGACACCCAGGGACTGACATTGCCGCCAAACCGGCTTGGCGTCGAACCGCCCATCTATGTGCTGCCCAGCCAAGTCCTAGACCTGCGCCTTGTTAACCT
>CAYQDH010000056.1:13086-17647 GCA_964416075.1 uncultured Anaerolineales bacterium
TCACTGATGACTGCCGCGGCCGAGCCGATGGAAGCAGGCTCGTCCTGTTCCTTGGAGACCAGGGCCGCTCGAACCAAGTCCAGCCGCAGCTCATGCGCCAGGCGATCCACGTTGCGCATGCGCTGCAGGAATGCGGGCCTGTAGTAGCCCTCCGCCACAGCCATCTCGCGCAAGGCACGCATTACATCGCCAAACTTGACGTTCTGCGGGCAGTAGGCCGAGCAGGCATAGCACGTCTCGCAATACCACATCAGGTCATCCGATAGCACGGCCTCGCGTTGGCCTAACAGTATCTGCCGGATAATCTTGCGCGGGCTGTAGCGTTCATCAGCCTCGGTTACCGGGCAACCTGCCGTGCAAGTACCGCACGAATAACAAACCTTGATGTACTCGCCGCCGGGCTGCGCCGCCACATCATATTTGAAATTAGGGTCGTAAGCGTTCTTCGCCTGATCCGCCATCTGTCACCCTTTCTTACCGACGTATTCCACGTTGGCCCTTATCCGTTTATAGTGGCGCCATCAGGCGCTTCCGGACGGGGCAAGAGGCCGGCCATCTCCACGATGGGCTTGATCGCCTCTTCCCACTCGACCGCCATGATATGCACGCCGTGCACACCCTCGATCTCGCGCAGTTCCTGAATCGTCTCAGCGCAAAGCTTCATGCCCTCGGCCTGAGCCTTGGAGCCTCGGCCGGCGCCCGCCATGCGCTTGACCAACTCATCGGGGACATAGATGCCCGCTACGTTGTTATTGATATACCGCGCGGCCCCCGCTGACTTGAGCGGCATCACCCCTGCCAGGATATGCACCTTCTCATGCAAGCCACGGTCCACCGCGCGCTTCATGAATTCCCTAAAGCGGGCCATGTCAAAGATGCACTGTGTCTGGATGAAATCCGCGCCAGCGGCGATCTTTTTGGCCAGGCGGATGACCCGAAACTCAAAGGGATCGCCGAACGGGTTGGCTGCACCACCGACAAAGAAGGGCACCTGCCCTTCGATCGGAACACCGCCTGCAGTAACCCCCTGGTCACGCATACGTGTGACCATCTGGATGAGCTGAATCGAGTCCAAATCGTAGACGTTCTTTGATGTGGGGTCGTTGCCAAAACACTGGTGATCGCCCGTAAGGCAGAGCAGGTTGCGCACACCCAGGGCTGCCGCCCCGAACAGATCGGCCTGGATAGCCAGCCGGTTACGGTCACGACAGGTCATCTGCATGACCGGCTCGATCCCCTTTTGGACAAGCACGGCACATGTGGCCACGCTGCTCAGGCGTACGATAGCCGTCTGGTTATCCGTGACATTCACGGCATCGCAAGCCCCCTGCAACAGGCCTGCCTTGCGCTCCACGACTGCAAGATCGGTGCCCTTGGGCGGGCCCAGCTCCGCCGTGACGGCAAAGATCCGGGACTCTAAGATACGCTCGAGTCTGCTACCACACTTCATATGACCATATCCTCCCGGACGATCTTGCGAGGTCCTCCGTGACGTGAAGTCGACCAATCCTTGGGCGGTTCGACCTCGTTGAGGCGGTCCAATTGCCCGATCTTGTTCAGGCGATCGTAGATCAACTGCCAGGCGCAATCCAGCTTGTCCGGATCCACCTCACAACGGCCGTTAGCCGAGCCGCCACAAGGGCCGTTTAGCAGATTCTTGGAGCAGCGAGTGATGGGACAGACGCCGCCGAACTTGTCCAGCACGCAATTTCCACAGCCGACGCAGCGCTCGGACCAGATACCGCGCTCTTCAGGCCGGCCCATGAAAGAGGTGTTGAGCGCGGGATAGATAATAGCCTCGGGGAATTGCTCGGCCAGGGTCTGAACTCCCACGCCACAAGCCATCGAGAGCACGACATCGTGAGAGGCTATCTGCTCCGCCAGCGGTTGGTTGAACTCTTCCTCGCACTGCCGCTCCACGCAGTTCTCGGTGATTTGGATGGGCTCTCGGCGGTCGCCGGCGGTGGACTCGCGCAATGCCAGCCGCAGCAAGGAGCTCAACATGGCGACCTCCTTGGTTCCTCCTGCCAGGCAAACCGCGACGCAGGTATTACACCCCACGACCAACAGCCTTGATACATCCTGGATGTTGGCCACGATCTCGGCCAGTGGTTTGCGTTCCGCAACTATCATGTTATGTGCCTCGTCTCCCAAGTAAAACGACGATTGCTCGCCCTGATCGTGCGCGACAGCCGCGCGATAATAGCTAGGCCTGATTCGTCTCCGCTGCAGCGGTCACAGGTTCTGATCCTTGGTTCAGCCACTGCCATAAATCGGCGGCCATGGTGGGTGCCAGAGGGCGCCATTCGAGCCTATCCTCCGCGATGCCCACTTCTTTGAGCATCGCTTTCACCGCCTGGACCCGCTTGGCCGCCCACTTGGGGCCATCGGCGGAGCGACAAGCGCCGTCGTAGCACGACAGGACCAGCACCCGGTCGGCGCCGGTCTCGAAAGCGCGCAGGATGTACAGCTCGTCAACATTGCTTCCACAGGGGAGGCTGACCCATTCCACATGGGCTGGCAGCGCCCGCCCGCCAGCGGCCAGCTCGCGCACGGCCTCGCCGGCCGAACGATCACAACCGATAAGCGTGAGTCGTCGCGGTTGATCCGTCATACAGATTACTGGCCTCCTCAATTCGTGTCGGCTGAAAGCGGCGCAACCCAGGCTGGCAGGACCTGGCCCACCATACTGATCGCCTGGACCGGACAATTGGCCACGCAAGCGCCACAACCCCAGCAAGCTAGGTCCACGACCTTGGCTGCCACAACCTCGCCATTATCGGCCAGCTCCACCGCAGCATGCGGACAGGTGCGGATGCAGGTGAGGCAGCGGATGCATTTCTCGGCGTCCACATTGGCGATCATGGGCTCCGGGGTGACGACGCCGCCGAGGAGCAGAGCATCCACATTTGCCGCCGCCTGGAGAGCATCGGCCTCCAAATCGCGCGCGTCGGCGTCCATATGGCAGCGCCCGGCGAAAAAGATGCCCCGCCGTACGGATAGCCCGGGCCGATACTGGCGAATATTCACATCCTGAAAATAGCCGTCCTCGCCCACACGCACCTTGAGCAACGCCGCCAGTTGGGGCGTATCATCTCGCGGGCGAGTCGTTTCGGGCAGGACCAGTATCTCGCCACGCACCGTGCCCTCCACATAGGAGAGCTGCACCCCCTCATCGTCGAACGCCAGCTTGGGATCAGCATAGCGGCAAAAGACGACTCCCTTGTCGCGCATCTCGCGGGTCAATTGCTCGAGGCCGGCGGTGTCGACCTGCAGATTCTGGTAAAAGACATAAATCTCGGCGTGCCATTCCTGGCGGATCCGCAGGGCGGTCTGCAGCGCCTCTTGGGCCATCTCTTTGGACGTCGCGCCGCCGTGATCCAAGAGCATGAGGACTCGCTCTTGTCGATGCGCTAGCGCTGGGCCGGTGGATCGCGGAGCTTGGAGCTGCCCCTGGATCTGGGTCAGCGTCAATATCTGGGGGGAAGGCTCGATGCCATAGCTGTTGCGGGGATAGTAACGCTCATTGCCCGTCGCAACCACCAAGGCCGCGGCCGTAACAGCGACCTGCCGACCGTCGCACTGTACCTGGGCCTCAAAGCCGCCCACATGGCCCTGCAAGCCCAGCAACGAGCTATTCGCGTAGGTCGTCAGGCTTCGTCGCCCTTCAAAGACTGGGGGTGATGCCCCATCCATAGAGACCCAATGCACCGCGTATCCTAACCGAAGCAATTCCTCGGTGACGCGGCCCGCCTCCGGGGTATCTCCAAGGACGAGGACCGCCCCAGTCGCGCCAATCTGATTCATGAGCCATTCTCCTGGCCGATCTTGTCGGCCTGACCGATCCGGTCAGCGAGATAGCGGTAACAAGCCTCGGCGGACTGCTGCGCATGGGCCACCGATTCGGCGATGGAACGCGGTCCCTGGCAACTACCAGCGAGGAAAATCCCGGGCACGGCTGTGCTGGTGGAATCGCTCCCGGCCCCACCGCCGGCGCTGAAAAAGCCATAGCGATCCCGATCGATGCCATAGAAGTCAGCCACCTCGGCGGCATCGCTGCGGGGCTGCATTCCCGTCGCCAGCACGACCAGGTCGAAATCTTGGTGCGAATTTTCGCCGCATAGTTGGCCCGCCAAGATATCATCGTAAAGAAAGGTCACGTGATCGGGATTGCTGGTCGAGCGACGGATCACTGCCGGAAGGCCGGAGACTAGCCGGATACCCTCTGTCGTGACAGCATTCCAGGTTTGGCCAAAGTCTCGACCCGAGCTCTGGATATCCATTTTGAAAACGGTGATCTCGGCCTGCGGATAGCGCGACTTGAGCAAGCGAGCCAGGCGCAATCCGTAGCGGCAGCAGACCTGCGAACAATAGCCGCGGCCGGCGTGCTCATCTCGTGAGCCCACACACTGGATAAAAGCTACTCGGCTCGGTGGATGGCCATCATAGGCGCCCTGTCCTTCCCCCTTGAGCCGCTTCTCCATTTCTTCCCCAGTTGTCACGGCGGGCAAGATGCCATAACCATAGGGGCCCTTGGCACGAGCATCGACATGATCGAAAC
>CAYQDH010000057.1:0-1335 GCA_964416075.1 uncultured Anaerolineales bacterium
CACGCTCTGTTCAGGCGGCATTCGGCTAGAGTGTAGACACGGACTGGCAAACACGAGCAAAGAGAGAAAAGATGACCGGGAAGCGACAGGATTTTTACCCACTATCACCCATGCAGCAAGGGATGCTCTTCCATAGCCTGTTCGCGCCTGATTCGGGCGTATATATAGAGCAGTTTAGCTGCACGCTACAAGGGCCACTGAAGGTTGCCGCCTTTGAGCAAGCCTGGCGCTACATGCTGGAACGACACACCATCTTGCGCACGGGTTTTGTGGGGCAAGGGCTCAAAGAGCCCGTGCAGGTAGTCTACCAGCAGGTGCCGCTGGCAGTGCGCCAAGAAGATTGGCGCGCCCTAGATGTTGTCCAGAGGCAAGCAAGACTGCATGCCTTTATGGCTGACGACCGCCAGCTTGGCTTTGATTTGGCCGAGCCCCCTTTGATGCGCTTGGCTCTGCTGCGTGTCGCGGAGAATGCCTACGAATTCGTGTGGACCTACCACCATATGCTATTGGATGGTTGGTCCATGCCGCTTGTTCTGAGCGAGTTCTTGGCCTGCTATGAGGCTTTCAGCAGCACCCACAACGGCCCCCCGCCACTGCCTCCGGCCCGACCCTATCGCGACTATATTGTCTGGCTGCGCAAACAAGATCTGGCCAAGGCGGAGACTTTTTGGCGTGACACGCTGCAAGGTCTGACGGCGGCTACCCCCCTGGTCATAGACCATGAACTAACGGTGTATGGCCAACCGAGGACAGGCTCTGCACCCGCAGAGGTTGGGGGTGAGAGCTACGGGGACAGAGAAGTGCGACTGCCGCCCGAGATAACGCTCTCCCTGCAAACTTTAGCCCGGCGAAACCAGTTGACCCTTAACACCGTCGTCCAGGCTGCATGGGCGCTCCTCCTCAGCCGATACAGCGGGGAGCCGGATGTCATCTTTGGAGCAACGGTGTCCGGTCGGCCGGTCGACCTGCCGGGAGCCGAAACGATGGTCGGGCTCTTTATTAACACGCTCCCCATCCGCGTGCGCATCGATGAGGAGCAATCTCTGCTAGCCTGGCTACAGGCATTGCAGGCCCAGCAGGCCCAGTTGCAGCAATACCAGTACAGCCCGTTAGTCCAGATCCAGGGATGGAGCGATGTGCCGCGCGGGCAACCATTGTTCGAGACACTCATGGTATTTGAGAATTACCCTGCCAGGCCTGGTGCTGCCAAGGCCGGTGCTGCCAAGCCTGGCGAGAGCCTGGAGATCCGCAACATTCGCTCAGTGGAACAGACCAACTACCCTATCACCTTGGTGGTTGGCGTCGACACCGAAATGATGCTGCGCATCATCTACG
>CAYQDH010000057.1:1345-1674 GCA_964416075.1 uncultured Anaerolineales bacterium
CAACAGCCGTCTGAGCGATGCAGCCATCGTACGCATGCTTGGCCATCTGCGCGCCCTGCTCGAGGGCATGGCCAGCGACGCAAGCCGTTCGGTGAAGGATCTCTCTCTGCTGACACCATCCGAGCAACGATACTTGCTCTCGGATCTCAATAACACGGCTCGTCCCGATCCACCATACCTTTGCGCCCATCACTGGTTTGAGGCCCAGGCCAGGGAGACGCCGGACAACATCGCGGTCTCCTTGGAGACGCGCGAGGACCTTGCGGTCTCCTTGGCGCCGTCTGGCGAGAGATCGCTCCCCACGGAGGGCGATCGCTCCGTCATCGCAA
>CAYQDH010000057.1:1684-17596 GCA_964416075.1 uncultured Anaerolineales bacterium
TATGCCGGCTAAGCTGCTTTTTGGCGCTGCGGATCAGGAAGGGCAGCCAGGGGGATTTGTCATCCAGGGGAAAGAGCCGGCGCAGCTTCAGCTTCAGCTTCTCCGGTGTCTGGCGATAGATCGCTCCCCGCGGAGGGCGATCGCTCCGTCATCGCGAGCCCCGGTGTACTCAGCGGCGCAGCCCGCGCAGAGCGCAGCGAAGGGAAGCAACCTCTAACCTACAGGGAGCTCAACGAGCGAGCTAACATGCTGGCCCATTACCTCCGTCAGCGCGGAGTTGGGCCTGAAGTGCTCGTTGGCCTTTGCATGGAGCGTTCCCCGGATCTGATTGTGGCCATCATGGCCGTGCTCAAAGCGGGAGGGGCTTACGTGCCGCTAGACCCGGCATACCCGCCCGAAAGACTGGCCTTCATGGTTGGCGATTTCTCGCGCTGCCAACCTGGCAGCAGTGAGTCCGATCGCAGGGACTGCCGTGCGCCCATCGTCGTCACAACCAGTGAGCTGGCGCCTCTGCTGCAGAACGGCGAGCTTCCGACTGAGGTCATATCGCTCGATACCGACTGGGGAACGATCACCCAGCAAGGGAACACCGAGAATCCTGAGAGCGGCGTAATGCCCGACAATCTGGCCTATGTGATCTATACATCGGGCTCCACCGGCGTACCCAAGGGGACGCTACTACACCATCGCGGACTCTGCAACGTAGTGCGCTCCTTTGTCGATGCGTGGGACAGCAGGCCGGGTTGCCGCATCTTGCAGTTCTTTTCCCCCAGCTTCGACGGCTCTGTGTCGGAGATTTTTGCCGCGTTGCTCTCGGGAAGCACCTTGTGCATGGCGGATCGGGAAACGCTGTCCTCACCGCCGCAGCTGTGGCGGATGCTTCGAGACCAGCATATCGACATCGCCTTCATGGCCCCTGCGATGTGGGGTGCTTTGCCGTCTGACCCACTTCCGGACCTTCGGATGTTGTCTGCAGGAGGAGAGGCCTTGCCCCCCGAGGTCGTCCAGCGCTGGCTAACGCCCGGCCGAACCTTGATCAACTACTATGGGCCCACCGAGACGACGATTGCCGTCACCTCCTACGCCATGGAGCGGCCCCTTCAGGGCCAAGGCACCATACCCATCGGCCGTCCCATGCCCAATACATCGGTCTATATCCTGGATTCGCGCTTGCGGCCAGTGCCCATCGGCGTGCCAGGAGAGCTCTGTGTCGGCGGCGTACAACTGGCCCGTGGGTATCTCAACCGCCCCGAGCTGACCACGGCCAAGTTCGTGCCCCATCCTTTCCACAGCGAGGCTGGAACACGGATCTACAGAACCGGAGATTTGGTCCGCTACCTGCCCGATGGAAACATCGAGTTCCTGGGGCGCATCGACCAGCAGGTCAAGATTCGCGGTTTTCGCATCGAGCTAGGGGAGATCGAGGCCCTTCTCGGCCAATATCCGGGCGTGCAGCAGGTGGCGGTAATCGCGCGAGAGG
The DNA here is from genome assembly GCA_964416075.1 of uncultured Anaerolineales bacterium. Classification (GTDB taxonomy): domain Bacteria; phylum Chloroflexota; class Anaerolineae; order UBA1429; family UBA1429; genus CAYQDH01. Next base: position 3,165 of record CAYQDH010000057.1, read on the forward strand.
ACACACCCGGCAACAAACGACTGGTAGCTTACCTCAGCGTAGCCGATGCTGGCACGACCCCGGGCCAAGAGGGGGCATCCATTGCATCTGCACCCGCTGACGGCCAGCGCGATGACCACGTCCTCACCACCGGTGAATTGCGTTCCTTTCTACAGACCAAGCTGCCGGCTTATATGATCCCTGGCGCATTCGTTTTCCTCAATGCCCTGCCGCTTACTCCTGTTGGCAAGGTCGACCGCCGGGCGTTGCCCTCGCCCGAAGATGCCCGTTCCGAGACGGAGCGGGAGTTTGTGCCGCCGCGAGACGCCTTGGAAACTCAGTTAGTTCGTATCTGGGAAGAGGTACTAGACATCCAACCTATCGGGGTTCTCGATGACTTTTTTGAGCTAGGCGGACACTCGCTCCTCGCCGTGCGCGTCATTGCCCAGGTCGAGCAGGCTGTCGGTATCAAGCTTCCTGTGATTTCCCTTTTCCAGGAGCCCACCATCGAGGCTATGGCCAGCCTTCTGCGTAAGGCGAGCGAGGCTGCCAGGGGAGAGCAGAACACACAGGGATCCCAGGTCTCCTTACTGGTCAAGATCCAACCGCGTGGCTCTCGCCCGCCCCTCTTCTTCGTGCATCCTTCCGGGGGAAGCGTGCACTGGTACACAGACCTGGCTCGCCGCCTGGGTCGCGAGCAACCATTCTATGGCTTGCAGGCCCGCGGCCTGGAGGGGGATGTCGAGATCGATGACAGCATTCCAGTCATGGCTGCGCGCTATGTGCGAGAGATGCGCCGTGTTCAGCCCGACGGTCCCTATCAACTGGGTAGCTGGTCGATGGGGGTCATCGTGGCGTATGAGATGGCTTGCCAACTCGTGGACCAGGGCCAGTTCGTATCCCTGCTGGCCCTGCTCGACCAAGGACCGGTGCTAAGTCTTCCCAAAGCCGAAGACCAGGCTGCCTATCTGGTGAACACCTTTGGCCAGAATATCCCATTGTCGGTGGATGAATTGCGCAAGCTTCCGGAGGAGGAGCAAGTACCCTTTGTGTATCAGGTGGCGCGCAAAAAGCGCTTTATCTATCCCGATGTCAAGTTGGAGCAATTCCGACATTTCATCCATATTCTGAGGACGCATACCGAGGCCTGGCGCAATCTCACACCGCGCCAGTACCCCGGTCGTGTCACACTGTTCGTGGCCGAGAAGCGACCGGCCGGAGAAGCGTTGGGCCCGGACCTCGGTTGGGGGGCTTTGGCTGCCGGAGGCGTGGAGATTCGCCATGTGCCGGGTGACCATCTTAGCATGGTGCACGAGCCCGATGTGCGCGCCCTGGCCAGAGAACTGCAGGCATGTCTGGCCACATCGTAGACTGGGAGATTGTGATGCAACGACCGACCAAGTTGATGAACAAGAACTTTTTGTTGCTCTGGCAAGGACAATCGGTGAACCGCTTGGGCTTGCAGGCCTTTTCGGTGGCCATGCTTTTCTGGATCAAGCACGCCACCGATTCCGCGACGATCATGGGGGTCATGCTGATGCTCTCGGCCCTCCCAGGCGTGCTCCTAAGCCCCCTGGGTGGCGCTCTGGCGGACCGGTACTCGCGCCGGCGCATCATGGTTTTCACCGATCTCCTCAGCGGTCTGGCCGTACTAACTCTCGCCGGTTTGTATTGGGCAGCCCCACAGTCCACTAATATTATCTTGATATGGCTTTTTATCGTTTCTCTGCTCATCTCCATATTGAGTGCATTTTTCATGCCCGCCATCTCTGCGGCCATGCCCGATCTTGTGCCGCTGGATCGGGTGGCTGCGGCCAACTCTCTAGGACAGCTCTCTGGCCAGATCGCTGTCTTCGTCGGCCAGGGCATCGGGGGTGTGCTCTATCGTATGTTGGGGGCCCCTGTTCTCTTTTTGATCAACGGCTTGACCTATATCTTTGCCTCGGTCAGCGAGTCCTTCATTACTATTCCGCAAGCGGACCGCCAGCGGACGCCAGGGCGCAAAGAAGGAGCCCCCGGCCCAGGCATGAGAAGCGAAATCGACGCCTTTAAGAAAGACATCCTCGAAGGACTCGCGTACGTGTGGCGCACAGGCGGGCTTCGAGAACTCGTTTTCCTCTCGGCGCTGATCTCCTTCTTCTCCGTACCCTTTGTAATTCTGCTCCCGTTCTACGTCGAGGACACTCTGGGGCTCCCTGTGGACTGGTATGGCTTTATTCTGGCCGCTTATGGGGGCGCTTCGCTAGTCGGCTACGCCTTGGCCGGCATTTTCAGGTTTGAGGGCCGCCTGCGCGCGAGGGTGATGGTAGTCGCCCTGATCGTGTCCTCTGCCCTCTATAGCCTGGTAGCCCTGGCACGCAGCCAAGTCGATGCCCTGGTCGTCGCCAGCCTGATCGGCGTCAGTGGAGGGTTTGTGATGGTCAACATCACCACGATCCTACAAATGACCACGCCCAGCGAGATTCGGGGACGAGTTTTCGGTGTTCTAGCCACTATCTCTGGGGCCCTGGCGCCGCTAGCGATGGGCCTAACCGGAATCGTGGCCGACCTGGTCAACCAAAACATACCCCTCATCTACCTGGCCAGCGGGATAGTGATGACGTTGCTGTCCATCCTGGTGTGCTTGAGTCGGGATCTGAGATCTTGGCTCGCCCGCGAGCCCATCGCGACCGACTCGCAGGCAGAGGCAGTATCTTCAGGCGCGTTGCCTCAGATGGCATCGGCAGCTAGCCTGCCTCCCGACAGCTCGCCAGCCGCACTATAAAACGGGGTGATAGAAGATGACGACTATCGTTTATGTTGATGCAAGAGCCGCGGTGCCCCACATGAGCCCCAAGAGCGCTCTGCGGCTCTTTTGCTTTCCTTACTCGGGTGCGAATGCCCGGGTCTATCAGCGATGGAGTGAGGGGCTGCCCGAAGCCATCGCCGTCTACCCCGTGGAACTACCAGGCCATGGCAGTCTGCACGCCATGCCCCAATTGACACGCATGGACGTCCTGGTCAAACACGTGGCTCGGGCCATCGTCCCGTACCTTGGCCAGCCTTTCGCCTTCTTCGGACACAGTATGGGCGCTCTCTTGGCCTTCGAACTGGCGCGTTATCTGCGCAAAGAACATCAACCAGTACCGACTTATCTGTTCGTATCCGGCCATGGAGCTCCTCACCTCCCTGACCGCGAGCCTCCTATTCACGATCTGCCGGAAAAAGAGTTCGTGGCCAAGATACGCGAGTTCAACGGCACTCCCGATGAGGTGCTTGAGAATCAAGAGTTGCGGGGGTTGATATTGCCCGTTTTGCGGGCCGACTTTGAGGTCTGCGCCACCTATGTCTACCAGCCCGAAGATCCCCTGCCTTGCCCCATTGGGGCCTTTGGCGGCCTGCGCGATTCGTCCGTCTCGCGCCAGGATTTGGAAGCCTGGAAGTCACATACCACGGCGCAGTGCACCGTGCGTATGTTCCCTGGCGATCACTTTTACATCAACACAGACCGCTCCCTGACCTTATGGGCGATCAGCCAAGAACTGAACCGCGTGGTAAACTTGGCCGAAGCCCGGCGAACCTCGCCGGGCCCTGATAGTCGGGCCTGGCCGAGATGACTGCGGTGACTCTCGATCAGATTTGGCCTGCCGGCCCGATTCTGCCACGGTTACAAGACAACGACGTCCATGTGTGGAGCGCATCTCTAGACGTGTCACCCGCTTATCTGTCCGAGCTGCGCAAGATCTTGTCTGAAGATGAGCGGAACAAGGAGACGCGCCTTCATTTCCAGCGCGACAAGGATCGATACGTGGCCTCCGAGGGTGCTCTGCGCGCGATCCTGGCTCGCTACGTGGGCATGCCGCCCGCTGCTATTCGCTTTGTGCGGAACCCACATGGCAAGCCCGCGCTGGACACCGGGCACTGGCTAACGTCGGCCGCCGGAAACCGGCGAACGTCGGACGCCGAGTTGAGCACAGGCCTATGCTTCAATATGTCACACTCGCAAAACCTGGCTCTGTATGCCATCACATTAGGGCGCGAAGTGGGGATCGACGTAGAGTGCGTGCGCATTGGGTTCGCCGCCCTCACTGACGGGGAGGGCATGCAAATCGCTGAGCAGTTCTTTTCGTCATATGAAGTAGCCATGTTGCGCCAATTGCCCCAGGCCCTGCAGCAAAAGGCATTTTTCCACACCTGGACACGCAAAGAGGCTTATCTAAAAGCCAGGGGTGAGGGCTTGACAGTTCCGTTGAACGAATTCGATGTCTCGGTGCATCCCGACGAGCCCCCTGCGCTCTTGAGGGCGCGGCAGGACCCGCAAGAAGTTGTGCGCTGGTCGCTACGCGCGCTGGAGCCAGCACCTGGCTTTGTGGGCACCGTCGTGGTGCAAGGACCGGTGGATGCCTGGCAATGCTGGCGCTGGCCCGCTTGGTAGTGTAGTTAGCCTACTGGCAGTATTTGTAGAGAGGGAACAGGCCTCATGAACGAAAACGAACTCCTCGCACGCTATCGAGCAGGAGAACGCGCTTTCTGTGGTGTGAAAATGGCCTATGCGACTCTTTCCGGAGCTAGCTTGCAGGAGGTCGATCTCTCTAGGGCGAGCCTTTATGCGGCCAAGCTGGCCAAGACCGATCTCACGGCATGCGCCTTGGGGCAAGCCAACTTGACGGGAGCTGATCTGTCTCAGGCTCGGCTGAGTGGAGCGGGTCTTGAGCGCTGTGTATTTACTGGAGCCTGCCTTCAAAAGGCTGATCTGAGCAGCCACCGAACTCGATTGGTGGGCGCTGATCTATCTTGGGCCAACCTTCGAGGAGCGAACCTGGAGGGGGCGGATCTGACGCAAGCCATCCTTGCAGGGGCTGATCTGCGCTCCGCGAACCTGCGAGGGGCGGCACTGTGTGGGGCAGACCTGACAGACGCCAGGCTAGAGGATGCGGATCTGGCGGGCGCTGATCTGACGCAAGCCACCCTGGTTGGCGCCCAGCTAGCGGGAACAGCCATGCCTGACGGTCGTAGACACCCATGATCCGGCGACGTAGCTCCGACCAAGGCATTTTCGCCGCCAGTCCTGGCGCCGCCCAAACAATGCCCGTCATTCGGCACGTCCGTGCCACTGGGCAAACGAAAGGTAAGTGGTATGCGTGATAGCGGTAGCTCTGGCCATTCTGATCGGTGCCCAACTGATGGGCAGTTGGCAGATGGCGCGCTGATCGAACTGAAAGATGTGGTCAAGACATACGAGGTGGGCCTCACGAGTCTCACCGTGCTCAACCACATCGATCTTGTGGTCCGTGCGGGCGAGTTTGTCAGTATACTGGGCCCTTCCGGCTCGGGCAAGTCCACGCTGCTGAATATGGTGGCAGGTATCGACAAACCTACCAGTGGCCAGGTGTTCGTGGCGGGGCAAAGTATCCATACTCTGGATGAGGATCGACTGGCCCGCTGGCGCGGCCGCTACGTCGGTGTGGTTTTCCAGTTTTTCCAATTGTTGCCCACGCTGACCATCCTGGAGAACGTCATCCTACCTATGGACTTTTGCGGCGTCTATCGCCAGCGCGAGAGGGAGCAAAAGGCGGCTGACCTTTTGGAGCAGGTGGGGCTGGGTCATCAGGCTCACAAGCTGCCCAGTACCTTGAGTGGAGGTGAGCAACAACGGGTGGCCATCGCGCGTGCTCTGGCCAACGATCCGCCCTTGATCGTGGCGGATGAACCCACGGGAAACCTAGATACCGGCACCTCGTCTACGATGTTCGCTCTGTTCGAGCGACTTGTGCAACAGGGCAAGACCTTGTTCGTCGTAACCCACGACTTGGACCTGAGCGCCCGTACGCAGAGGGTTATCCGCATCGTTGATGGGTCAATCCGTCAGGATGAGACGGTGCGTCAGCAGCTAGCCAAGCCCGACCGCCCGCCGGGGCGAGAACGCGATGCGCGAGGTCACACATGAACCTCGTCCAGAGCCTGGGAAGCCGGGCCGGCAAAGCGCGTCATCTGGTAGTCGCCTATCTAGTGGGTTGCCATCTGAAGGTCCCCTCTATCACACCTCGCGCCGTCGTCGGGCGCAAGGTGTGGCGCGATCTTTTCCAGAGCCGGCTGCGCACAGCGATGGTGGTACTATCCACGGCCGTTGGCGTGTTTGCCTTGGGTTTGGTCTTCGGGTTGGCCGGGGTCATCAGCGCCAGGCTGACGGCCGACCACCAGGCCACCATCCCCGCGCACCTCAGTTTCCACGGCGGGCCTTTTGATGACGAGGCTATTGAGGCCGTGCTCGCAGAGCCGGGCGTTGCGCGGGCCGAGGGCGAGTTGTATGCGGCCTTTCGCTGGAAAGCGGACGGAGAGCCCGATTGGCGGAACGGTACGCTCGTAGCCCGCGCCAATTACACTGGCCAGCAGATGAACCTGGTGAATCTGGTCGGGGGCGCCTGGCCCACGGACCGCGCGCTGTCTGTAGAGCGCCAATCCTCGCGCTATTTCGGGCTGTCACCACATGCTGGCGACCCATCTTTGGGCGTCAGCAACACCATCATCGTCCAGTTCGGGCGTTCCAATAGACAGATGCCCATCACAGGTGTGGTACGTTCGCCGCTGGTCTATCCCCCCCAATTTGGTGGCGATGCCGCCTTCTATGCCACGCCCGAGGCTGTGACCTGGCTCACGGGGCTCGATGGGTTCAATCAGATCAATATAGTGCTGGATAACTTTAGCCAGGCCAACGCCGATGAGGTGGCTCAGCGCGTCGAGCGCCGTTTGCGCCGGATGGGCTTTGTCACCAATGGCCATATCGTGACCGACCCTGAAAGGCACTGGTTTCAGGATACGATTGACGCCATCCTGGCGATGCTCTTGGTGCTGGGCGCACTGGCGGTATTTCTCAGCGCCTTTCTTATCGTGAATACGATGCACGCCCTGATCTCTCAGCAGATCTGGCAGATCGGGGTGATGAAGGTACTGGGGGCCACCTTCACGCAGGTATTTACGGCTTATCTATCCACTGCGGCCATATATGGCGCCTTGGCGCTGTTTGTGGCCGTACCTCTAGGCATCATGGGTGCCCATCTGGTGGCTCGGTATCTGCTCGACATGCTCAACGTGACGGCTGGTCCTCTGCGTCTGGCCCCGGGCGCTGTGGGCATCCAGGTCGGGGTGGGCCTTATGGTGCCCGTCCTGGCAGCCCTGCGTCCCGTCTTGCGCGGAGCGCGGATGACGCCACGCCAGGCGATCAGCAGCTATGGTCTGGGAGGTGAGTTCGGGCGAGGCCCGTTCGATCGCCTGATTGCGCGCATCCGACATATCCCACGCCCGCTAGCTCTTAGCCTACGCAACACCTTTCGCCGCAAGTTGCGCGTCGCGCTAACGCTCCTGGCCCTTATCGTGGGCGGGGTTATGTTTGTGGTCGTGATGAGTGTGAATAGCTCATTGAACCGCACCTTGGATACAGTTCTCGGCGACCTGGGATTTGACGTGTGGGTGGGCTTTGAACGTCCATATCGCATCTCGCGCCTGACCGAGATAGCGAGCAGCGTACCTGGCGTAGTCAAAGCCGAGGTCTGGAGCTATCAGGCAGCCAACCTGGTTTTGGGCACGCCCAGTATTCTAGGCCTCAGTACTACGCCCATGGGACTTGGGCAGGGCGATCGCACCCGGGAACTGTACCTTTGGGGCCTGCCCACCGATTCTACGCTCTATAGCGCCCGTCTCGCCGAAGGCCGGGCACTGGTCCCGGGTGATGAGTATGCGCTGTTGCTCAATCAGCGCATCGCTCTTGATGAGGGCATTCATGCGGGCGATGCTGTGGCGTTGACGATCAGCGGGCAACAATCGTTGTGGACCGTGGTGGGGATCGTGATCAACGTCAATAACAACCAGCGGGATTGCTTTGTTCCTTTTGACTCCCTAGCTAAGGAAACCGCTAGCCTCAATCGTGGCTCATTGGTCATGGTATCTGCCGAACAGCACGATCCCGAGAGCCAACAAGCGCTGATCCGCGATCTGCGCGCTACATTTGCCGAGTACCTGGCCGAGCCCTCGAGTTTCGTCTCCGCCGCTGATTTGCGCCAGAGCAGCCGTTCCCAGTTCCAGGTCATCACTGGCCTGATGCTGATTATGGCCATCCTGTCGGCCCTCGTTGGCAGTTTGGGGCTGATGGGCACGATGTCCATCAACGTGGTGGAGCGCACCCGCGAGATCGGTGTGATGCGGACTATTGGGGCGGCATCTTCTACCATCAACCGCATCTTTGTTACCGAGGGAGTTCTGTTAGGACTTGTGAGTTGGTTGCTAACCGTTCCGCCAAGTTATCCGGGAGCGCGCTTTTTCAGTATGATCATCGGAAATACGCTCAAGATACCGTTGACCTTTCATTATTCCATCGCAGGTGTCGGATTGTGGTTGGCGATTGTGGCTGGGCTGTCGGCCCTGGCTAGTTTGTGGCCGGCACGCCTGGCAGCAAACACGCGTGTCATTCAAGTGTTGCGCTTTGAATGAAGCGCGCCGAGTCGCCGTGTATGGTGCGCCGTACATGGCGCGCTATACATGGCGCGTTATACATGGTGAAGGAGATATCATGCCCCTTTTGCACCCTCGGTCTCTCGTTGTACGTTGCCTGGTCATCGGCCTTTCGTTAATTGCTCTTCTGGGCTGCCAGGCACAACCTGCCGCCTCGCCCACGCAAGCGGCAGCCCAGTCGGCTGGGGCATCGACCACGGCTGTTCCGGTGAAGCGTAGCCTGGCGAACATCGTCTCTGCAGAGGCCATGATCGTCCCTGGCAAAAGGGCGGATCTCAGCTTTGAGGGTGGCGGCGTGCTCAGTGAAGTCTTGGTCGCAGAAGGGCAAGCGGTGGCGGCCGGGCAGGAGTTGGTCAAGTTGGACACCCGAGACCGTGAGCAAGTGGTAACACGCGCCGAAGCTGCCCTCAAGGCAGCGCAGGCCCAACTGGCCAAGGCCAAGGCTGGCGCTCGAGAGGAAGAGATCGCTGCCGCCGAGGCGAACGTGGGCATTGCCCAGGCCAGGGCCAAGACAGCAGAGGCTGCGGTGCAGATTGCCGAAGGGAACGTGGCCGCTTCGGAAGCTACGCTGCAGAGCTCACAAGCCGGTGTGAAGGCCGCCACGATCTCTGTGGAGTCGGCGCGTGGAAACCTGGCCGCCGCTCAGGCTACCCTTCGTAGCGCTGAAGCCAGCCTGAGCAAGGTTCTTGCGGGCGCTACCAAGCTCGAATTAGAGATCGCCGAGAAACAGGTGGAGATGGAAAAGAACCAGCTCTGGGGCCTGCAGGGACAACGAGATGCCCTGGGGGGACCGGGCGGAAGCAGCGCCCAACGCGAGGCCGCCGAAGCCGAGGTTGCCGCCGCCGAGTCGCGCATCCTGATCGCTAACCTTCAGCTCGAGGAACTCAAATCCAGGCCGCGCGCAGAGGATGTGGAAATCGCGCGCGCCCAAGTATCCCAAGCCCAGGCAGGCGTGCAGACCGCCACAGCCCAAGTGGCTCAGGCTCAATCTGGTGTAGAGACTGCTAAAGCTCAAGAGCTCCAATCGAGCGCAAACCTTCAGACTTCAAAGGCACAATCACTTCAGTCTCAGGCCGATGTGGAGAGCGCGTATGCCCAGGTTCGCCAAGCACAAGCGCAACTCGACCTTCTTCGTGCAGGGAGCAGGGTTGAGGACATCGCGGTAGCCGAGGCTGAGGTGGCCCAAGCCCAAGTCGCCATGGCAGAAGCGCAGAACGCACTAGAGGATGCCGTGCTCAAGGCCCCGTTCGATGGCACAGTAGGCCTGGTTCTTGTGCAAGCAGGTGAGGTGGCAGCAGCGGGAATGCCTGTCATCCGCCTGGGCGACCTCACCCAACTCTATGTTCAGACAGAGGATCTCGGAGAAGTGGACGTGAACCGCGTCAAGGTGGAGCAGAAAGCGACTGTGCGTGTGGACGCCATTAGTGACCAGACCTTCACGGCCAAAGTAACCCGTATCGCTCCGGCGGCCGTCGATCTTCGTGGCGACAAGGTCTACACGGTAATGCTGGAGCTAGAGGAGGGACAGGAGGCGGGGCTACGGTGGGGTATGACGGCTTTTGTGGATATTCAAGTTCGTTGAGAATGTATTTCCTTCTCGTCTTTAGCCTCTTGATTAGTGAGAGGGCTCGCGCGCGAGGGTACTCGCGAGGTCTATCGTGTCGATGCAACTGAGCGACCAAGAACTCGTCATAGCCTGTCGTCGCGGGGAACCTCTTGCTTGGGATACCCTAGTGGAGCGATATCAGCGGCTGGTGTACGCGATTCCGCTGCGCGTCGGTCTCACGACAGACGATGCGGCCGATGTTTTCCAGGCCGTCTTTGTCTCGCTGCTGGAGCATCTGGATAGCCTGGCTCGTCCACAAGGCCTGGCCAAGTGGCTCATCAGCACAGCACAACGAGAGAGCTGGAGGGTCTGCCGCAGCAGGGCACGAGAATCGACGAACGATCGAGATTTCGCCCTGTTACCCGATGAGACAGCCAATCCCGAAACCGAGGTTGGCAACGCTGTCGATCAGGAACTGGCCTTGGCGGCGCTGGAACAGGTGGGGACGCCGTGTCGCGAGTTGCTTCAGTTGCTCTATTTCGACCCTTCCGAGCCTCCCTATGAAGAGATCGGTCGCCGACTTCAGGTGCCTCTAGGAAGCATCGGGCCGACGCGTGCTCGCTGCCTGCAAAAGCTACGCAATATCCTTTGTCTTATGGGAATGGGCTAACTGTGCATTACCAAGGCGTAACGTTCGAAAACCTGGCCGATTGGCTGGAAGGGCGCCTTCAGGGGGAGACTCTGAATCACATAGAGGCCCATCTGGCCGCGGGCTGCCCTCGCTGCGAGAGGGACCTGGCGTGGTTGCGCCGTTTTGGGCAGGCAGCTCGCAATGGGCGAACCGTCCCCGCAGCCTATCCTCCGGCTGCGCTTGTGGATCGGGCGCGTCAGAGTTTTCGAGCACACCCTGGCTCTGCCCCGGCCGTGCGACGCCGGGCTACCTGGAGGTCATGGCGCCCTGCTCTGGGCATGGCTGCCACCGTGGTGCTGCTTTTGGCCCTGCTGATGGCCTGGCAGCCGGGAATTGTTCAACACTCGGTGGTGCTCGCTTCGGCGGAGGGTATGGTGCAGGTGAGATCCGGCGACACTGCTTGGCAGGAAGCAACTCAGGGATATCGTTTAGCCCAAGGAACCTGGGTCCGTGTCTCTGACGGCGCTGCCGTGGTCGACCTTTTCGATGGCAGTCGTGTGCAGCTGGAGAGGGGCGCCGAGGTCGAGCTATCCGTCTTGCGTTCCAGCGTGCTAGGAAAGACTCATCGTATCGTCATCACGCAACGAAACGGCTATGTCATCTATGACGTCGTTGCTTCCGACAATCCGCGTTCTGCATTCACCGTCTCTGCTCCGGCAGCGTCTGTGGCCGCCAAGGGTGACGCATTCGCCGTCAATGTGGACGATTCAGGCCCACGAGACGTGGGCACGACGACACGCGTGGTGGTTCTCGAGGGGCAAGTAGCGATAACCCACGATCGGGCAGAGTTGCTCCTCACCGACCGCGAGGGCCTGTTGATCTCCAGCCAGGGGCAGCTCCTCTTGTTGCCGACATTAGCCATCCCATCGTTGGCCAGGCCCACAGAGACCCCCATGCCGCCTACTGCGACCGTGACCTCGCTCGCAACATCGACTGCGGTCAGCGCATACCCTGTGGCATCGCCAACCCGTGTGCCCGCAACATCGACCCGCGTGCTGCCTTCAGTTACGCCGACGAGCACTCGCACCCAGGCGCCCCAGCCCGCGCCATCGAGAACGCCCGAGCCGTATGACTCTCCTCATCCGACCGCATGGATGTACACAGTGACGCCTAGCACCAGGCTACCGGTTCTGCCCTCGGTCACACCGACCTGCTGGATGACCACAACTTGTTGGCCCACAACGTGGCCGACGATGCCCGAGATGCCGCCCGAAGTACAGACGGCTATTCCCAAGATCGAGACGATTGTGTCCCAAATAACGCCACCGCACGAGTGGCCTACTTCGATGCCTGAAGGTATGCCCACGTGGCCCAAGCCCTAGTTGGCCGACGCTCTCATTGGGCCCTTGCAACTCCAGGCCCCATGGAGCTATGTATTCCAGATCGATATGCCCGTATCTCTGCAAGCGGTCTATCGTCGTTGTAGGTGTGTACTAGATCGTTGCAGTATCACAGTGGGAAAGGAGATCCATGAGGACGAGTCGTTTGACGAATGTTTTGTTGTTTTCGCTCAGCCTACTCCTGGCTCTTGGCTTTGCTTTTGTCAAGGCGGAGCCCGCGCAAGCGCAGGAGGGGGCCGGCATTCCCCTAGTCAAGTTCGAGGGTGTAATCACCGAGATCGAGGAGATCGCGGATGCGGACGATGTGTGGACCGTCGACGAGCAAGCCGTCACGGTCACCGATACCACCATCATCGTCGAGACCGAGGGCGAAGCTGTCGTAGGCGCCCATGTCACCGTTATCGCCAAGAAAGTGGGCGAGGATGAGCTTGAGGCGATCCTGATCCGCGTCAAGCCCGCTCAGGCCACGAGAATAATCTACCTGGCCGGCATGGTAGAATCGTTCTCTGACGAAAAAGTGGTGCTCACCAACGGCAAGGAAATCAAGATCACCGATGGCACCCAGATCGAAGGCACGCTCGCTGAAGACGTCTATGTGCTGATCAAGGCACGCTTTGACGGCACAGAATACGAAGCGATCAAGATCCAGGTCGTGGATATGCCGATGCAGCGCATCGTCGAATTCGATGGCGTCGTCGAGAGCATCTCGGAAGACCTATGGGAGGTCGCAGGATACGAGGTCGGAATCAACGTTGACCCCTATCGAACGATGATCATGGGACAGATCAAGGTTGGTGACCGCGTCCAGGTCCGCGCCGTCAAGCTCCAGGATAATTCTCTCGTTGCTCTGCTCATCAGAAAGGCCGGCGCCTCCTGGTGGCCCAAGATGGAGAGATTCAGTGGCACCATCGTCGAGTTGCCCGAAACACCGCCCATCGGCGACTGGACCATCAATGATGGCACTGTGGATCGTACCGTGACCGTGACGGGTTTTACCCGCGTCAGAGGCGAGCCAGTTGTAGGGGCCACTGTCCACGTGACCGCATGGTCTTTCTCCACTGGCGTCAAGTACGTGGCAATGGAGATCAAGGTCCAGGGAGATGAGCAGCACGATGTTACCATCGAGGGCACGATCACGAAACTCCCTGAGGATGGACCGTGGGGCACATGGACGATCGATGAAGGCGAACGAGTCCAGGTGCTAGCTCTACGCGAAGTTCTCGTGCTACCCGGCACCGAGATCGAGGGCCTGCCAGAAGTGGGCGCCCAGGTGAAGATCAATGGCATCGAGCAGCCAGACGGGGTCGTCGTGGCTAAAGACATGGAGATCGTGATTGACGATCCCATAGAGGGTATTCACCTTATCGGCAAGATCACACAGCTGGGTGAAGGCTATATTGTGGTCACACCCGCTGTGCCCTTGTGGACCATCAAAGTCACCTACACACCGGACGTCGTGTCGGGCACCCTGGCAGTCGGTAATTGTGTTGCCATCTTGGCGCGCGAAACCGGTGAGCGTGAATACGACGCCATCCAGATTACCGTCGTCGATTGTCCAAAGATCGAAATGAGCAAGGGCAACATCAGCCGTACGGTAGACTGAGCTCACTGTAGCTCATTCTGCAGATGTCCTCTGGACCGCTGGCATTGTGTAGGCCAAGCTCAACATCGCATAGGGGGCTTGCTAGCAGAGATGCTGGCGGTCCCCTTTTGTGTGGCTCTGGGTGCGTTGCCGCTAACCTCTTTCTGTAGGAAGAAACCGCAAGGAGCATAAGATGACCCGAGACAAGTGGTTTATCCCTTTGCTGCTCATCGTCTGGTTCTTGCCCGGCCTGGTCCTGCACCCCGGCCCGGGCGTGCAAGCCAATGGGACATGGTCGTCCCCAGTCAATCTCTCTCAGGATGCCGTGGATGCAGAGGATACCTCCATCGCCCTGGATCAGGCGGGCAATGTCCATGTGGTGTGGAGCGCGGGCGGCGAGATCTGGCACCGCTATACCACTGGGGCTACCTGGTCGTCTGCTGTGCGCGTGGCCGCGGGCTGGTCGCCGCGTCTGGCAGCGGGGCCCCAGGGCGAGGTGCACCTGGTGTTTGTCTATCGCTTTGAGGATAACGATGAGATCTATTGGACATCCTGGCAGTCATCGACCGGCTGGCAGGCACCCGCCAACGTGTCCCAGACGGATGATGCCTCCTCGTTCCCGGCCGTCGCCGTGGCGGCAACCGGACAGTTGGCTGTCGTGTGGCACGAAGAGGCGTTCACCGGCCAGCCAATCTATGTCGCCCAATCGGAAGACGGGTCAGTCTGGACCAAGGGGCCGCTGCGGGATGATGCCGAGGGCACGCGGCCGGTAGTGGCTTTCCTATCCTCGAGCAGCCTTCTTGTGGCCTG
>CAYQDH010000058.1:0-3556 GCA_964416075.1 uncultured Anaerolineales bacterium
CCTGGAAGAGGATGGCGTCTTGGTGGTGACGCGATGGCTGCAGGATCCTCCCAGCGAGTCGCTGCGTGCGGCGGCCATCCTCGTGACTGCACTGGAGCAGACGGGAGTGCAGCGCCCCGCTGACCACCTGATGGCCTTTCGTAGTTGGTCGACTGTGACCTTTCTGGCCAGCCCTGCCTCCTGGAGCGGCGTGGATGTGGACCTTTTGCGCCGGCGTTGCGATGCGCTGGGCTACGACCCGGTCTATTACCCAGGGATGTCTCCTGAGGAAGCCAACCGTTATAATGTCCTACCGCGCCCTTACGACTATGAGGCCATCCAGGCGCTGTTGGCAGCGACAGGATCTGCGGCGCAGGGTCGGCAGGCTTTCTATCAGGGCCAAGTCTACGATGTTTCACCGACCACCGACGACCGGCCCTTCTTTGGGCATTTCTTCCGCTGGCGGCAAGTGCCGGCGATCCTGGCGCAGTTGGGCAGAACCTGGCAGCCATTTGGCGGGAGTGGGTATCTACTGGTGTGGGCTCTGCTGCTATTGGCCCTGCTGGCGGCCATTGTCCTGGTGATCCTGCCCCTTCGGTGGGCTGGACGCCGGCCCCCGCACGACCCATTGCTGGGCCACGCGCTGCTCTACTTTGTGGCTTTGGGCCTCGGCTATATCTTGGTGGAGATGCCGCTCCTACAGCAGTTCATCTTATACCTGGGACAGCCTACCCTGGCTTTCAGCACGGTGATCACCACGTTGCTGTTCTCTTCGGGTTTGGGCAGCCTACTGGCGCCACGCTTGCCTCTGCGACCCCTGTTGGTGGCTTTAGTCGTGGCCATTGTAGCCTATCCCCTGCTGCTGCGTCCCCTGTTCCAGGATACCATGGAGCTGAGATGGGGGACGCGCCTGGTCATCGCTGTCACCGCCCTAGTTCCCCTGGGTCTACTGATGGGGGTTCCCTTTGTCGGAGGGCTACGCAACGTACAAGGGCGTGCTGCCGGCCTGACGCCGTGGGTCTGGGCTGTCAACGGCAGCGCCTCGGTGGTGGGATCCATCTTGGCCGCTGTTCTGGCGCTTTCTTGGGGATATCGCTCAGTGCTGGCTGTGGCTGCCGCCTGTTACGCTGTGGCGTGGTGTGCAGCGGGGGGGCTGGGAGCGAGGCCTATGGGGCTTCCCCACGGGTCAGAGGGACAAAGGCCACGTCCATGACTTGCTCTGAGGTGATCTCTTGGCCACGACGCTCGATGACCCATAGAACCTGATACATCCCCGGCGGTCCCACGGGGATAACCATGCGCCCCCCATCGGCGAGCTGGCTGACCAGTGGCTGGGGGATGTGATCGGGGGCGCAGGTGACGACGATGGCATCGTAGGGCGCCTTGTCGGGCCAGCCATAGTAACCATCGCCGCAGATGACCTCCACGTTGCGGTAGCCCATATCGGCGAGGCGGGAGCGGGCCTGTACGCAGAGCTCCTCCACGATCTCGACGGTGTATACCTGGCTGGTCAGTTCAGCCAGGATGGCGGCCTGGTAGGCTGAGCCGGTGCCGATCTCGAGGACTGTCGAATCGGGCTTCACTTGGAGTAAATCGGTCATGGCGGCCACAATATAGGGTTGAGAGATGGTCTGCCCGTAGCCGATGGGCAAAGGGTGGTCGGCATAGGCGCTAGCGAGGTACTCGGGCGGCACAAACTCGTGCCGGGGGACCCTGGACATGGCATCCAGCACCGCCGGATTGGCCACACCTCGCCCTCGGATATCTTGCTCCACCATCTTTTGCCGGGCAGCTAGGTATCGATCGGGTCCGCCGGTCGATGGGCCCGGGCTCTGCGTGGTAATATTGGATCCCTCAGGGGGGCCGGGAAGGCGTACATGCCACCACACGAGCGCAAGAACCACCAAGAACAGGAGGACCACCAAGACGAGGAAGGCCGGTCTAGCGTGTAACTTGGCCACCGCTTGCACCTCCCGGACGAGAACCAGAGGAACTCTCGAATGCTCTTACTGTGGGCATGATTCGAACTTGTTGCCAAGCCACCAGATAACCCAAATACGCTTGGGATATAGATTTGGGTTATCCGCGCATCTAGGGACTAGGCGCTACGGGTCGATAGATGCCAATGACGCGGCCGATTGGCTCGATACGCCAGGCACGAATCTCGTAGCCCGGTTGCAGTCGCTGATCGTTTGGCTTGCGCCAGCTGAGACGGTAAACCTTTTGCCCATCCTCGTCCAGTTCGGCAAAGTACTTGAGCACCGGACCCACCATGCCGGATTCATCGGCAGCATACCGCGTGACGATCAGCTCGTTCTCGCGCGGCCACTCGCCCTCCATATCCTCGACGATGACATAATCACCTTGATAGATACCACTGGCCTGTTCCATGCTGTGACCATGAACCTGGTAAGCGAAGGCTCTCTTGTTCAGCCCCAAGTTGGGCACCAGTATCTGCTGGTCTGTCTCCTCGCCGTAGGTGATCTCCTCGACCTGCCCGGCTTGGACGTAGCCGACAACCTGGATTTCCATGGGGCGGGGAGACCGGGGCATGATCTCCTGGGCTGCGCTGGTGAGACGGCGAAAATATTCGACAGCTCGCTCGGTGAGGATCAAGCGATCTGTCCTACGGCTGAGATAACCTCTTTCCAGGAGCCGCTGAACGAGCGTGGCGACCTCCTCATCGGTTAGGCGGGGGCTCGGCTCGTCCACAAGCTGGCGAAAGGTAGGGGGCTCTCCCCATTCCTCCGTGAGCCGGTAAACGGCAGCCAGCACTTTTCTCTCCGGGTTGGTGGATCGTGTCATAACTGCCTCTTCTGGCTACGACATGCAACGGTCTCAGTTGTACCCGCGACGATGAGCTATGTCAAGGGAGTGGACAAAAGCCTGTAACGCGGTCTACAATGGCGGTGTTCGCCTATCAACAAGTCTATGCAGGGAGGAACCATGGGGCATCCGTTGTTTGATCTTACAGGCCGGGTCGCTGTGGTCACGGGGGCAGCGGGTAACCTGGGCGGGGCCACGGCCACGGCTCTTGCGGAGGCAGGCGCCGATCTGCTGTTGGTGGATCTCAATGCCGAGGGTTTGCAGCGAAGAAGCGAGGAATTGCGCGCCCTGGGGCGGCAAGCGATCCCGGTGGTGTGCGATGTATCCGATGCCAAGGCCGTGCGAGCCATGTTTGGACAACTGGATCAGGAGTTTGGGCGCATCGATGTGCTGGCCAACATGGCGGGCGATGGGTGCCTGAGCCGTCCAGAGGACCTGGCCATCGAAACGCTGGAGCAGGTGTTACGCAACCTGGTGGTGGGGCGTTTTGCTGCCTGCCAAGAGGCGGGGCGGCGCATGCTGGCTGCGGGTAAGGGTTCCATCATCAACACCGGCTCCCTGGCCAGCGTGACGGCGCTGGGACGAGGACACATCGCCTATAGCATGGCCATGGGCGCGGTGGTGCAGATGACGCGCGAGTTGGCCGCGGAATGGGGCTATCGCAATGTGCGGGTGAACGCCATTCTTCCCGCGCAGGTCGTCAACAAGGGCCTGGAGGACCGCATGGCCGCCGATCCGGAGCTGCGCAAGA
>CAYQDH010000058.1:3566-17325 GCA_964416075.1 uncultured Anaerolineales bacterium
CGGCATCCCCATGGCTCGTCTGGGCGATAGGAATGACATCAAGGGCCTAGCCATCTTCTTGGCGTCGGATGCTTCGGGGTGGATCAATGGCGCGCTGATCCCCATGGACGGCGGCAACCTGGCGCTCAACGCCGGGGGCAGCCACGGTTGGCCATCGAGCTAATAGCGCAGAGCAAGGCAGCCAGACTATCACCAGAGACGCAAACGTGCGACGGTGGGCCATATGCATAGTTCTGAGGAGCACCGTAGGCTGACCACCGCACGCTAGCGTCTCTTGGGTTATACCTTAGGCCTTTGTGGCCCAGCGCAAGCGGTTACAGAGAAATAGCTCTAGGTTGTTCCCGTCGGGATCGCGGAAGAAGGCGATGCGCATATCCTTGGCATCCCTGGGCTCGATGTGGAACGAGACCCCCTTGGCCACGAGATCGCGGTAGGTGGCGTCGACATCATCCACCTCGAAGGCCAGGTGCGTCAGGCCCGTGCTGGGGGAAGCGGACTGGGCGCCCTCGCGGGCAGGGCCGAGCTCGATGGTAGTGCCTCCGATGTCGATAAAAACGACGGGAGAGTCGAGGATTTGCCCCACGATGGGGAAGCCAAGCGTCTCGGTGTAGAACTGCTTGGTGCGCTCAAAGTTGGGCGACACGAGGGCGATGTGATGGGATCCCATAATGGTCATTCGGCGGTCTCCTTATATCAAGTGAGAGGGGCCCCTCCTTATGTTGGCGCTCCGGCTATCGATTGTGGATCTGGTCAGCACATAGCATGATGTTGAGCGCGATAGCGCAGCGTGGACACAGTGTCAGTGCGAAACCACCACTTTGGATGAATCGACGTTGCTGGCCTGACCACGCAGGTGCTCGCGCACGACATCCATGTTCAGGCGATGGCCCAAGCCGGAACCTGTGGGCAGGTGTAGATAACCGTCGACAATGTGCTCCGGCGGGTCGAGCAGGTCGGCGCGCCAGGGTACCTCACCCCAAGCGTACTCGAGGATGGCAAAGTTGCTCAGGGTGCTGGCAACCTGGGCCGTTGCCGCGGTGGCCAGGGGTCCGGCAGGATTGTGCGGGGCGATGAGCAGCCCGCCCAAGCGCGCAGCCTCGGCGATATGGCGTGTCTCGGCCAGACCGCCGTCATGCTTGACGTCCGGCATCAAGATGTCGACCACACGGCGCTCCAAGAAGGGGCGGAATTCCTCCATGCCGAAGAGGCTCTCCGCCGTGGCGGTGGGCATGGGCAGGAGCGCGCCCAGGCGAGCCAGGTCGTCCACGGCGTGATCTGGTACGGGCTCCTCGTACCAGTAGAGATTGCAGTCTGCCAGAGCGCGGCCCACAAGCAGTGCCTCGGACGCTTCCATACGGCCATGGCAATCGACCAGGAGCTCCACCTGCTCGCCGATGGCCGCGCGCACGGCACGGACACGCTCCACACCGGGCAGCCAGGCAGCGTGGGGGCCCGTGCGCACGTGATCAGGGACGCGCAACTCATCAAAGGGGGCCAGCTTGACGGCGGTAAATCCCTGGGAGACGGCCTGTTCTGCAGCTCGAGCGAACCCAGCCGCGCTGCGGTCGATAACGTGGCGGTTGATGTTGGCATAGAGGCGCAGTTTGTCGCGTAGCGCGCCGCCCAGCAAGGCGTGGATAGGCGCACCCAATGACTGGCCCAGGATATCCCACAAGGCCTGCTCTACGCCGCTGAGTGCAGTGTGGGCGATGCGCCCGCCGTCCAGCTTGCGGAGACCTTGCCAGATGGCGTTGATCTGGCGTGGGTCCTGGCCACGCAAGCGCTCCCCGAATTGCTTAAGCGTGGCCCATAGTAAGGCATCGTTGCCGCTGTGGCTGGCCTCGCCCAAGCCGGTGAGGCCCTCATCGGTGTGAATCTGGATGAAAACCCAGTCGCCACGATGATTGACGTGCACAACGATAGGCTCAATGGCCGAGATGATCATGGCCGGTCTCCTGGATACGAACCGCAGTCAGGGATTCGTGCGGCACGTTTGGGATGCAGGGAGTATAGCGGCGTCGCAGACATCGTGCAACCCACGGAGGTCGCTGGTATGCCTTTACGAAGCGCAGTATAATCATTTACGACATCGCTACTATGAGGAGACGTACTATGGCGCAAGAGGCATACGTTTTCGAGCACTCGGTGAGCCGAGCCTTGCGACTGGGCTATTGGCTACATCTACCACGCGACTATGGTGTCGATGCTGAGAGGCGCTGGCCACTCATCTTATTTCTTCACGGAGCGGGCGAGCGGGGCGACGACATCGACATCGTGAAAAGGAATGGCATCCCCAAGGTAGTGGATGCTGCGCTACGCGCTGGCGAGGATTTTCCCTTTATCGCCATTTCACCGCAGTGCCCGTGCTATTCTGCCTGGGTGGAGCAGGAAGACACCGTGCTGGGTCTACTGGATGAGGTGGTGGTACACTATGCAGTGGATACTCAACGGGTCTATCTGACGGGCCTGAGCATGGGTGGCTTTGGCACGTACTATATCGCGCTGAACCACCCCGAGCGTTTCGCTGCCATCGTACCCATCTGCGGTGGACTCACGTGGTGGACCGGGTTCAGGGAGCGGGCTGATGCCCTCAAGAACATGCCCGTATGGGTTTTCCACGGCGCAAAGGATGAGACGGTTCCACTGGCGGCTTCGCAGGAAGCGGTAGACGCCTTGCGCGCGGCGGGGAATGAAGATGTTTGTCTTACCGTGTATCCGGACGCAGGGCATGATTCCTGGACCGAGACCTATAACAATCCCGAGCTGTACGCCTGGTTGCTCAGCCATTCGCGTTGAGGCGCGCAAGCGCTTGACGTGCAGAGTGGCTCGACATAGACTGTGTATACAAAACTTGTGAAGGAGTGGATTCATGCGTCAGAATGAGCTCAAACGGAAGCTGCAGCGGGGCGAAACGGTTCTTGGCCCCTTTATGAACTGCAGCTATGGGTCGTTTATCGAGATCGTGGGCCTAGCGGGATTCGATTTCGCGATCATCGACATGGAGCACGGTCCTCTGGAGGTCGAGACGGCGGAGGATCTGTGCCGGGCCGCTCAAGGCGTGGGCCTGGCGCCCATCATACGCGTGCGCAAGAACGATGCGCCGCAGATCCAGCGCGCCCTGGATATCGGCTCGGCGGGCGTGCAGGTACCCCAGATCGAGATCAAGGCAGATGCCGAGTTCACGGCACGCGCGGCCAAGTATCAGCCCTATGGCATGCGGGGTCTCTCGTTTTACACACGCGCTGGCGACTATACCATGTTTGGCACCCAGGGCTATACCGATTACCTCAACGCGGAACAGCTTGTGATCGTACACGTGGAGGGCAAGCGCGGGCTAGACAACCTGGACGAGATCATCACGGTGCCGAACATCGATGTCATCTTTTTGGGGCCCTATGACCTTTCGCAGTCGTTCGGCATCCCCGGGCAGGTCGAGGATCCTCGCGTGGTCAAGGGGATGGAGGTGGCCACGGCCAAGATTCGTGCGGCAGGCAAGGCCACGGGCACCTTTGCGCGTGACGCTGCTACAGCCCGAAGGTGGATCGATGCAGGCATCCAGTACATCTCCCTTGGCGTGGATGTGGGCATCTTTGCCAAGGCGTGCAGCGATCTGGTGAAAGAAACACGAGGCAAGTAAGTAAATGGAATGGGTACCCGGTGTACCGCAGTACCTATTCGATGATGGTCTGATCGCTTCGCAGCAGAGGCTGGTGCGGCGATGGTTGCCGGCCACGGTGCATCCGTGGCCGGTGATTGTGCCCGATTGTCCCTGGGAGGGGCGCATGCCCGTGCTGTATGGCACGCTGCTGCCCGGCCCAAAGGGGGGGTATTGGCTGTACTATGGCAGCTTTACGCCTGGCGCGGAGCCAGCAAAGGTGTTGCTGGCCGTCAGTGACGATGGCTGGCACTGGCACAAGCCGGAACTCGGCCTGGTGGAATGGCGCGGCAGTCGCGCCAACAACATCGTCCTCGCCCCAACGTGGACTGGCGATTCTCCCAGCTTGATCTATGACCCGCAGGATGCGGATCACCCCTACAAAATGATCATCTTTCATGCGGACGATCGTGCTAGGCCCTGGGGACCTGGTTGGGGGCTCTATGCTTACCTCAGCGCTGACGGGCTGAACTGGGAGAGGATGCCGGGGCCGTGCTTACGTGCCGGAGACCGCACTAACCTCATGGCCACGCGGCCAGAGGGACGCTATGTAGTGTATACGCGCCATCCGGAGATGATGACGCGCGTGGGCGCGCGAGCGATCTATCGCAGTAGCAGTCCCGACTTGATCCAGTGGGATGAGCCGGAGTTGGTACTGGCTCCGGACCTGGCCGACGAGCCCGACGTGGAATACTATGGCATGAGCGTGTTCCAGCGGCATGGCTGGTACCTGGGACTCTTGGAATACTGGCGTGCGGATCAAGATGTCATAGAGACCGTGCTGGCCGTGAGTCGAGACGGCGTTCAGTGGTCGGTCCCCGTGCCGCGCGCGCCGTTGATTGCTGGCACCTGCGACTGGAACCGAACGTGGAGCACTTGCGCCAGCAATGGCCCCCTAGTGGTGAACGAGCAGATGGTCTTTTTCCTGGGCGGGCGCTGGACTAGCCATCACTACGACTCGGCGCAGCAATATGCCGCCATTGGCTACGCCTCTTTGCCGCTGGACCGTTTCTGTGCTTTGGAAGCAACCACCGAGGGGGAGTTGGTCACCGTCCCTTTGACATGGGTTGGGGGCGACCTGGCTCTCAATGCCGATACCCGCGAGTCGTTTCGATCTCACCCGGCCTACACCAACGGCGAGATCGCTGTGGAGGTGCTGGATGCTGCAGGACAACCCATGCCAGGTTGGAGTGGAGAGGCGCGCGCCATTTTCCATGGAAACACTCACAGTCGCGCACGCATCGACCCGGGCATCGTGCGTTGGGTGGATGGGCGAAGCCTGGACCTCCTGCGCGGCCAGGTGATCCGCTTGCGACTGCACCTGGCCCACGCGCGGCTGTACACCTTGATGTCGCAGAACTGATCCTGGAGGTAGATCATGAACGACCGCGAACGTCTGCTGGCCATTTTAGACCGCCGACCGCCCGATCGCATTCCCTGGATACCGCGACTGTTGCTCTGGTATAACGCCAGAATGCTAACCCACACCATGCCCAAAAAGTGGGCGGATATCTCCTTACGGGAACTGGAACGCGAACTGGGCGTGGGCACGCCGGCGCGCGATGGCAAGATCATGGATCACGTCTACGAAGGCGTAGAGATCGTGCATCGGCAGGAGGCCGGCAAGTCGATCACCGAGTATCACACGCCCAAGGGGATGGTGCGCACCGTTTCGCACGAATCCGACGATCTGCGATCCCAAGGGCTGCCGGGCAGGGTGGAGGAATACCCGCTCAAGGGCCCCGCCGACTATCGCGTCTGGGAGTGGATTGTGGAGCATAGCAACTGGGTGCCGAACTATGCTGCCTATCACGCCTACGATGCCGAGGTTGGCGATGAGGGCCTGCCGATGATCTCGGTGGGCGACGTTCCGCTTCATTCATGGATGCTCAATCTCGCTGGGTATGACCATGCGTTTTACCAGTTGGCCGACTACCCCGATGAGGTGGAACACCTGCTAGGGGTGATGACCGAGGTCGATCGCGCGCGGCATTGGCCCGTGATCCTGAACTCACCGGCCAGATTGGTGTTGCATGGCGTACACTTGTCATCTGCATTTACGCCACCCCCTCTATTCAGAAAATACGTTGTGCCGTACTACCAGGAATTCTTCCCCCTGCTCCACGAGCGAGGGATCGCCGCGGCGATGCACGCGGATAACGACACGTCGCTCATCGCCGAGATGATCGAGCAAGCGGGGTGGGATATGGTAGAGTGCTTTGTCACGGCGCCGATGGTGCCGATGACCCTGGAACGCGCGCGACAGGTGTGGGGCAATCGGGTGATTCTCTGGGGAGGAATGCCCTCCCTATTGCTCTCTCCGACCGTGTCCGAGAGTGATTTCCGCTCCTATGTGGATAACATGTTTGCGGCCATTGCTCCTGGCGACGCTTTTATCCTAGGCGTCGCTGACAATGTGATGCCAGACTCGTTGATCGATCGCGTGGCTTACTTGACCGAAGCGGTAGAAAAGAAGGGCTGGTACCCCATTCGCTAGAGAGCGTTGGGAAGAGTGTCGGAAACCCGGGGTCCCAGGCATGATATGGGCCCCGGGTTGGTTGTGTGCGCCGACAGAGCTGTGGAATAAAAGGGGGACAAGTCCATGAGTCGTCAGATCGGGCTCGATGCCCTGAATCTCAAGCCTGGGCCACGGCTGGCCCACACCGAGTATTGCAGCAACGACGCTCTCAAACGTTCCGTCACAGGGTTGCCCGAGGGCCATCCCGAGCGGGAGAGGCTCTTTGCCCAGCTCTGGGAGTATGATTTCATCTGGTCCACGAATGATGGCCCCGAGCCTTGGGAACAGCGTGGACGTACCACCGATATGGGCCATTCCGAGTTTCTGGAAGGGGGCGTCGACTGGCGCGATGCCAAGCCCTGTCCTTTCCGCGATGCGCAAGATGTGTTGGGCTTTGATGCGGTGGCAGAGTATGGCCTGACGGACATCCAGAAGCTCGTGTCTTACTATGAGCAGAGCTACCAAAAATCACAAACATATTACGCTGACCAGGTCTTTACGGGCGGCTACTATCGTACGCTTTTTTCCGGCGCGATCGCCATCTTTGGTTGGGATATGTTGCTGACGGCGGCTGCCGATCGGGCTCGCTTTGCCAAGGTCATCGACGGCATCTACCAGCAGACGATGCACCATGTGCAGGCCTGGGCGCAGACCTCCATCGAAGTCTATATGTGCCACGATGATATGGTCTGGAGCCAGGGACCCTTTATGCACCCGTCTTTCTACCGCGCCGAGATCTTTCCCCGCCTGAAAGCATTGTGGGCGGTGCTGAAAAAGGCCGGCAAGAAGATCGTCTTTACGTCGGATGGTGAGTGGGGCATGTTCGCAGACGATATCGTGGAGGCTGGGGCCGATGCGCTGTGTTTCGAGCCGATGATGGCGCTGGAACCGGTCGTGGCCAAGTATGGTCAGACACACTGCATCATCGCTAGCAAGGTCGATGCACGCACCCTGACCTTTGGCAGTCGAGGACAGATCCAGGCGGAGATCGATGCTACTTTGCCGCTGGCGATGCAATGTCCCGGTTTCATGTTTGCGGTGGGGAACCATATTCCCAGTAATGTTCCGGTGGAGAGCGCTCGCTTTTACCAAGACTATCTGAGTCAGCACTGGTATCGAGCCTAGCGCTTCAGGGGTCGTTGGACCAGGGGCGCGTGCCAATTTCTGAAGCACATGACGTTAGGGCATATCGTGGGATTCGCGCGCTCCCTACGTGGTATTCTGGGGTTTGGAGGTGTGATGACGGGTGCTACACAGCGCTGGTTCGCCGACGCACGGTTCGGCCTTTTTGTTCATTGGGGCATGTACGCCCTGTACTCGCGAGGGGAGCAGGTTCTCTTTCGCGAGCACCTGAAGCCGTCGCTCTATCGGCAACGGGCCGCCGAATTCCGAGCGGATCATTATGACCCTGCTGCATGGGCGGCATTGGCCCGCGATGCAGGGATGCGCTATGCCGTGTTCACCGCCAAACACCACGATGGTTTTTGTCTCTTCGACAGTGAGGTATCTGATTTTACCAGCGCAAAAACAGGCGCGGGTCGAGATCTCTTGAGACAGTATGTCGACGCTTTTCGCGCTGCGGGGCTCCATGTGGGGATATACTACTCCTTAGCCGACTGGCAGTGGCCCGCCTACTTCCATGGGCCCAAACGTGACCCTGATGGCTTTGCGCGGTTTCTCGAGTATATCCATGCCCAGGTACGAGAGCTGTGCAGCAACTATGGGATGATTGATATCCTATGGTTCGATGGCGCTTGGCCTCACCCCCCTGAGGTGTGGCGTGCTGCCGGGCTCCTGGAGATGATCCGCTCCTTACAGCCCAATATTCTGATCAATGACCGCACCGGGCTGCCGGGGGATTTTGACAGTCCTGAGCAGCACATCCTGGGTGGTGTGACCACCAGACCATGGGAGTCGTGTATCACCGCGGTGGAGCGCCACTGGGGCTACCACGCCGGAGAAAGGTTGTGGAAATCTCCTGCTCAGGTGATCCACATGCTGGCCCAGGTGGCTGAGGGGGGCGGGAACCTGCTGCTCAATGTGGGTCCCAGGGCGGATGGTTCGTTGCCGCAACCCTTTGTCGAGCTATTGCACGAGGTCGGGCAGTGGATGCGCGCCAATGGCCGCTCGATCTATGCTTCTTCGCGTGGTGTTTGTGAGTGCATCTCTATCGGCCGCCAGACAGTGGTGGACTCGACAGTATATTTGCACGTGCTCTATTGGCCGGGCCAGGTAGTGCACTTGGCGGGTCTGCGGAACCGTGTGGTGAGAGCCTACTTCTTGGCCGATGGCTGGGCGGTCGATTTCCGCCAGGAGGGCGATGACGTATTTCTAGAGAATCTCCCTTCGCAGGCGCTCGATCCATGCGATACCGTCATCGCGCTGGAGGTGGACGGTGTGCCAGAGGCTTGTGCGTGGGCCCAGGATCGCCTATGGCAGGGCGACGCCGGCCGTATGGCGGGCTGGGCGGCACAATAGCGCGCGTATCTGCGAGACGGGGATGAGCGCCGAGGCTCTGGTCTGCCAGGTCGCGTCGATCCCGTGAGATCATCGGGATTGGCCGCCCGGTCAGGGCGCCACTGAACGTCCATTGAGGTGGTGTCGGTCGTTCAGCAGCGAGAGGATGGCTTTGACCTGCGATCCAGCGCCCGGCCACAGGTAGAGCTCCGAGAGTGCGCCATTGTCCATGCGAAGGCTCCAGGCCGAGCCGGGGGGTAGGCCCAGGGCCAGGCAGATGAGCACGCGCAGCGAGCCGCCGTGGGCGACCAAGAGGATCGTCTCATCCTCGGAGCGAGCGGCTAGGTCGGTGAGCAGATGTCGCAAGCGATCAGCGATGGAGGATAGGCTCTCGCCTCCGGCCGGCATGGCGCTCATGGGGTCGGCCACCCATCTTGCCCAGGTATCCGTGTCCTGTTGCTCGATCTGCGACCAGGTGAGGCCCTCCCAGATGCCGAATCCTATCTCGCGTAGACGTGGCTCAGGGCGTACTTGTTGCCCATGGCTACTGGCGATGGGCGCTGCCGTATCCAGGGCGCGCTGCAGATTACTGGAGTAGATGGCCGTGAGCCTTTCCTCAGCCAGGCGCCCGGCCAGCGCCTCGGCTTGCGCTCGTCCGAGCTCGCTTAGGGCTGTATCCGTGGTGCCCTGATAACGGCCCGCGCGAGTCCACTCTGTCTCACCGTGTCGTACCAATAGTAACCTTACCACGATTTCATCACGCTCGCTCATCGATTTGGTCGAGGGAATACCCCAATCTCGAAAAAAGAGCTAGGGCGAGGTACCTGAGTATCCCCTTCAAGCTGCATTTTACCACAGACTGAGGAAAACGCGCAGCGATGGGGCATTGTGATGTAGCAGGGGCGTGCCCACAATTCCGGCCAGGGGAGGGCAAGATGTCTCAGCCAGTGCTAGATCGGATGTGGTTTGGCGATGAGTTTGAGCAGGGGGCTTTTTTCCCCCACGGAGCAACGATGGAGGGAGGTAGTCTGGAATGAGCGAATACCAGGTGGCCGTCTATTACTTTCCGCAATATCATCCTGATCCCCGGAATGATGCATGGCATGGGGTAGGCTGGACCGAGTGGGAGTTGGTGAAACGAGCGGCGCCTCGATTTCCTGGTCATCAACAGCCTCGCGTGCCTCTCTGGGGCCACGAGGACGAGTCAATGCCAGAGATAGCAGCCAAGAAGATCGCTGCCGCAGCCGACCATGCCGTCGATGCGATGATTTTCGACTGGTATTGGTACGAAGATGGTCCATTTCTCAACCGCTGTCTGGAACAGGGCTTTATGCGGGCACAGAACATGGGGCGCATCAAATTCGGCCTGATGTGGGCCAACCATGACTGGCTGGACATCCACCCCTGGAAGCGTAGCACGCCGCCCTATACACTGCTGAAAGGCACAGTCTCGCGGCGTGCTTTTGATGCGGCTACCGATTATCTCATCCAGCGCTATTTCCCACACCCGTCCTATTGGCGGGTTGGTGGAGGGCTCTATTTCTCAATTTACGAGCTAATGCGCCTGGTGCAGGGCTTGGGGGGGATCGACGCTACACGTGTGGCTCTGGACGATTTCCGCCAACGCACTCGAGCGGCCGGGCTGGGCGAATTGCACCTCAACGCGGTGGTCTGGGGTGTGCAGCTTTTGCCTGGCGAGACCGCGATCCGTGATCCCAATCAAATGCTGGACCGGCTCGGCCTGGACAGCGTGACGTCGTATGTGTGGGTGCACCACACGCGTTTGGACACCTTTCCCGAAGTGGACTATGTGGGGTATGCAGAACGCGCTATGGCGGACTGGCTCAAGTTCTCCGAGGAGTTCCGGTTACCTTACTGGCCGAATGTGACTATGGGCTGGGATTCCAGTCCGCGCACCGTGCAATCTGATGGTTTCGAGGAGGTTGGCTACCCATATACGCCTGTGCTGACTGGAAACACGCCGGTAGCCTTTCGTGCGGTGCTGCAGCGCGCCAAAATCTTTCTGGACCGACGAAAAAGCCAGTCCAAAATCTTGACGATCAATGCCTGGAACGAGTGGACCGAGGGTAGCTATTTGGAACCGGACACGGTCTATGGGATGGCCTATCTGGAGGCGATTCGCGCTGTTTTCGGGGCGAACTGATCTGGCGCTCGAGTGAAGCGCCTAGAGATTTGACGTGGCGGGGTGGTTGTGTAGAATTATAGATGTGCTAGTTTTAGGCAAAGGAGAAGACATATGCCACTGCGTTTGGGTCCTCTGGAACTGGTCATTATCCTCGCGATCATCATCGCGATCTTTGGCGCTGGAAAACTGGCCAGTCTGGGTGGCGCCCTGGGCAAGGGTGTCAAGGATTTCCGTGCTTCCATGAAGGATGAGGACACAGAGAAGAAGGACGAAGACCAGGCTGGGACCGGCCCCAAGGCGTAAGCCGGGTCGTGTAGTGCGGTGCACGTATATCGGGCCATAGTTGGGCTCACCGGAGGTTCAGGTAATGCCGAATCTGGGGCCTACGGAACTCATTATCATCCTGGTCATCGTCATCCTTGTCTTTGGTGTAGGTAAGTTGGGTGATGCCGGTGCAGCCTTGGGTAAGGGTGTCAAAGAGTTCAAGAAGGCAAGCAAGGAACTAGAGGAAGCCAAGGGCGAGTT
Source organism: uncultured Anaerolineales bacterium (assembly GCA_964416075.1). Classification (GTDB taxonomy): domain Bacteria; phylum Chloroflexota; class Anaerolineae; order UBA1429; family UBA1429; genus CAYQDH01. The sequence continues at coordinate 14,868 of CAYQDH010000058.1, forward strand.
GGAAGAAACCGTTGATCTCGCCAAAATTGACAGCGACTCGAAAAAGACCTGATCTTGGCGCTGCGCGCCTCGGTGTTGGGCCTACTCCGAATTCGCTCCCATGGACCTGAGACCCGGCATGCAATCTTGGATTGCATGCCGGGTTTTCTTGTGGTTTAATAGTAACTGACCATTGCGTGCAGCCTTTCATCTCATGTAAGTGAGGCAGTCCATGTTCACACTTTCGGGCTTTGCTGACGAGATCTCGCCTGATTTGGATGTACAACTCGATGTGCTCCAGGATCTGAACATCAGACATCTGGAGATGCGAGGGGTTTGGGGTAAGAATGTCCTGGCACTCACTGACGCCGAGGTGCAGACTATCAGGGCCAAGCTCCGTGAACGAGGGATTGGAGTGTCGGCGATAGGCTCTCCCATTGGCAAGATTCGCATCGATGAGCCGTTCGAACCGCACATTGCGGATTTTCGACGGGCCCTCGACTTGGCAGAGTTCTTCGGTAGCCCCTATATCCGCATCTTTTCGTTTTTCGTGCCTGATGGCCAGGCTGATGCCTTCCGTGCGCCGGTTATGGAACGCCTGGAGGTGCTTTTGGCAGAGGCGAAGGGGCATCCTGTGGTTCTGCTGCACGAAAACGAGCGCCACATCTATGGAGACATCCCGCGGCGGTGCCGTGATATCCACGAGACCCTGAGCTCACCACAGCTGCGCATGACATTTGATCCGGCCAATTTCGTGATGTGTGGCGCGCAGCCATTCTCCGAGGGGTATCCGCTGCTCAAGGACTATGTCGATTACGTCCATATCAAGGACGGCCTGATGGCTGAGCAGCGCGTGGTGCCTGCTGGCCAGGGTGACGGCGAGGTGCGAGAGTTGCTCGTGGCGCTCAAGGAGCGTGAGTTCGAAGGCTTTTTATCTCTGGAGCCCCACCTTTCGCAAGCTGGGGCGTTTAGTGGCTTTAGCGGCCCGGAGTTGTTTGGCGTAGCAGTTGGTGCCTTGCGCGACCTGCTCAGGGAGGTCGGCGCCGAGGCGTGAGCCCTACGTTTAGGGGGTAAAGGCTGTCGTGCCGGTGGCGGGCATGGGAACAAGGCTCTTGCCGGCTACCAAGTCGCAGCCCAAGGAGATGTTGCCCGTTGGCCGGCGCCCCGTTGTTCAGTATGTGGTCGAAGAGTTGCAGGCTGCTGGGCTGAAGCAGATCCTGTTTGTCACGGGGCGCAAAAAGAGCGCTATCGAAGATCACTTTGATCCCGACCCCGAGTTGGTGCGGATGCTCTCCGCTGGAGGAGGATACGCTCTGCTGGAGGAGCTGGCGTTTACGGAAACGGATGTGAGCTTTTTCTACACGCGCCAGAGCTCACCGCGCGGGCTAGCCGACGCCGTCGATCGTGCTCAGGAGTTTGTGGGAGACTCGCACTTTTTGGTGGCCTTGGGCGACTCGATCATTATGAGCAAAGACGGCGATAGCTTTGTACGCGAAATGATTCGCGTTCATATCCAGAGCGGGGCGGCCTGTACGATTGCGGTTGAGGAGGTCGCGCCCGACGAGGTTTTCCGCTATGGGATCGTCAAGCCCAAGGCCGGCGTCGAGCCTGGGCCCGATTTTGACATCGATGATCTGGTGGAAAAGCCTCGGCCGGAAATGGCTCCCACGAACCTGGCTATTGCGGCGCGTTACGTGTTCAGTCCCGCGGTTTTCGAAGCTATCCGCCGCACCGCGCCTGATCGCAATGGCGAGCTGCAGTTAACGGATTCGATCCGATTGTTGATCCAGCTAGGCTACCCCGTTCGGGCGATGCGACTGAGGTCCGGCGAGCGTCGATACGACATCGGCAATTTCGAGAGCTACTTCAAGGCCTTTGTGGACTTTGCAGTGGCCGACGAAAAGTATGGTTACCTATTGCGGCAGTACCTGAAGCGCAAAGTGCGAGAGTTCTGAGCATGGTGCAAACGATTCATTGTTCAGCGCCGGGACGATGTGGGATCATTGGCAACCCCACCGATATGTATGGTGGCAGTGTGATCTCGTGTTCTATCCCCTACCGCGCGCACGTCATGGTCGAGCCATGCGACCACTTGGAGATTGTCGCGTCTGGACAGCGTCTCATCGTCGAGAAAGTGGAGGATCGAGCGCTTAGCGGCGACTATTTCGACGTTGCGCGTGCTGTTTTGGATTACCTCCAGGACGACGAACTTAATTGCCGGATCTCCTACTGGAGCGATATCCCGGTCAAAGCCGGAGTTTCAGGCTCCACGGCTCTCACTGTCGCCATTCTGTATGGGATTCTTTGTCTCAAGGGGATTAGTCACAACCGCTATCGCATCGCCGAATTGGCTCGTTATATAGAGCTAAACCATCTGCGCATTGTATGTGGCTACCAAGACGCGTACATGTGCACGTTTGGCGGGCTCAACTATATGGATTTCCGCGATAAGCAGTTCTACCGGCGAGCGGAAGAGGAA
>CAYQDH010000059.1:0-17198 GCA_964416075.1 uncultured Anaerolineales bacterium
CCATCGCCTGTGGACCCTGTCTTGGGATAGGAGACGCCGCCCGTCGCCAGAACCACCGCGTCCGCCTCGACAAACACGCCATCACCGAGCCGCACACCACGTGTGGTTCTATCCGAGACTAGCAGGTCGGCGACAGGGGTGTCTGTGCGTATCTGCACGCCACCGGCGAGGCAATAGCGACGCAATGCTGCCACGATATCGGCGGCGCGATGAGTGGCGGGGTACACTCGCCCATTCGCCTCGACGACCGTCTCCAGGCCAAGGGAGTGCAGATGTCCCAGCAACTTGGCTGTGCTGAAACGAGCCAGAGCGTTGCGCATAAAGCTGCCAGTGGGTGTGAGGTGCTCAACAAAATCCGCCGTGTCGCCCACATGGGCCAGGTTTCCGCGCCCGTGCCCCGTAAGGGCCAGCTTGGTCCCCACACGTGCCGTCTTTTCTATCAAGATGACTTGCGCGCCCAGCTCGGCAGCTCTGCCTGCGGCCATGAGCCCCGCCGCGCCGCCTCCAACTACCACGACCGACAGCATCTCTGGCATGTCCCAAAATATGTGACAAACAAAAAGGTGGGCCAGTATCCCACCTTGTAAAACGGTCGTGCACCCCCTGTTGTGACAACTCCCATAGTGTACTCTCGCCAGCTTGCTCAGACCAGGCTACCTTGCGTCACCCAAAGGGATCTGCTTACCGTTGCTTCCTTCCGGACCTGGCGGGGTTCGCAGGTCTCTGCCGCGCAAGACCCAATCCTCAATGCCGCTCTGCAAAAGCCGTTCTGTGAAAAGCTGTCCCGAAAGAGGGAATTCGACCCCGCTGTAGCGGATTGCGGGTACAGGGCACCGCTAGCTCCCCATCTAGCACGACCATACTGATCTTACTCTAGGATGGATGTCCTGTCAAACTGCTTTCTCTGCCTTTTTCGCTGGCTATCTGCGAGTGGAACGAGTAGCCGATGCGAAACCTGGTGATCAAGTATTGGGGCTGAGCCGGGTCATCCTCGATCTTGAGGCGCAGATAGCGCATATAGAGGGCTAGGTAATTGCGGGCATCTTCATAAGGGGCACCCCAGACGGCCTGGAGGAGTTCCTTATACGGCACAACTTCGCCAGGGTGGCTGACGAGATAGCACAGCAGTCTCAACTCCTTGGGTGCCAAGGAGATATCCCGCCCTCTTTTGCATACCACGCCCTGTTCCACATCAACATGTAGCACGCCATCGTCGTAGATGGCGTCACGACCGCGCCGCTGCTGTCCTTTCCGTCGACGCAGGGCGGCCTCTGCGCGTGCCGCCAGTTCCGCCAGGCCAACTGGCTTGCAGACGTAGCCATCGGCGCCCTGGTATAGGCCCTTGACGATATCCTCTTCGCCGCAGGCCGAGGTCACGAAAAGGATGGCCACCTCGGATTGTGCTCGCAGGCGGCGGCAAACCTCGCGCCCGTTCATGCCGGGCAGCCCGATGTCTAGAAACACGAGATCGGGCTGCTTTAGCAGGGCCATCTGTAACCCGCTGTTGCCATCCGCGGCCCAGTCGACGGCATAGTGCAAGGTCGACAGATGGGCCTGCAGCATCCCGGCCAGCTCAGCATCATCTTCGATGATCAGGATTCGCCCCTTGAGCGCTGTGGGTGCCCCGTCGCTGGTGGGTTTGGCCGATATCATGACAGGTGGATCTCCGCCACATCCCCGTGCTCGGCGTCCATGATCAGGATGCGATTGCGAACCGGAATACCCTGGCCTACCAGGATCTTGACCACTTCCTGGGCTTCCCAGGCCGCGATCATCATCGGGGTTGCCGCCGGGTTACCCAGTCGGGTCTCCATGCCCCTTTCCATGGTGCAGGCGCCGTAAAAAGCGATTAGCCCCGGGTCGCCCGGGAAGATGGTCATAACCTGGCCCGTATAACCGCCGATAGCGCCGTGTACCATCGGTAGACCCATCCGCCCTGCCAGGCGCTCCAGCATAAAGCGCGTGGGCAGGTTGTCCAGGGCGTCGACCACCACATCGGCGCCCGCCAGGAGGGCGCTGCCGTTCTCTTCGTTCAGCCAAGCTACGTGTGCGGTGACCTGGACAGCGCTGTTCACCTCGCCGACCCTTTCCGCCAGGCACTCTGCCTTGGGGCGTCCCAAGGTGAGCTCGGTGCAGCCCAGTTGGCGGTTGAGGTTGTTGTCCTGGAAGGAATCACCATCGATGACGATGAGGTGTCCCACGCCCATACGCGCCAAGCCCTCGATAATCCATCCTCCGAGGCCACCCGCCCCCACCACAGCGACACATGATTCTAGGAGGCGCAATTGACCTTCCCAGCCCATGGTACCCAGGTTGCGCTGGTAGCGCTCGGGCATGACGCGCCTGGCCAGTGCTGCCACCTCCACCTGGTGTGCTGTGCAAGCGTATCGGCGGGCCAGGTCGTGGGTTGTGGCAAGAGATAGGAGCGGCGGATCGCTCCCACCCTGAGCCTGGCCAGCCGCATATTCGGCCAGGTGGCGGTCTAACTCAACCGGCATGTATGGGGAGGACATTGTCTTGGTACTCCTTTGCTTCCTCCTGCCCCCGCAATACGCGCAGAGCACCTTGAGCCATAGCGAGCATCTCTCGTTGGCCAGGGAAGATCAGGACGGGGGCGATCCACTCTACTCGTTTACGGATCCAGGCCATCAGCATTTCCGAGTGCGCCAGGCCGCCTGTCAGTGCGATCCCTTGCACGTCGCCCGAGAGCACCGTCGCCATCAAGCCGATTTCCTTGGCGATCTGGTAGGCCATGGCCTCATAGATCAAACGAGCATGGTCATCGCCTGCTGCTATACGGCGCTCCACTTCGATCGCGTCGTTAGTACCAAGATGTGCATACAGGCCGCCACGCTTGCTCACCCGGCGCCAGAGCTCATCGTAACTAGAGCGGCCCGCATAGGCCAGCCGCATGACATCTCCCACGGGCAGACCGCCGGCACGCTCGGGCGAAAAGGGGCCCGTACCATCTAGCCCCTGATTGACGTCCACCATCTTGCCGCGTCGATGGGCGGTAACAGAGATTCCTGCTCCGAGGTGGACCACCACCATGTTCATCTCGTGGTATGAGCCACCTAGCGCAGCCGCAGCCTGGCGGGCTACCGCCTTGATGTTCAGGGCATGCGACTCACTCCGGCGCTGGATCTCGGGGAGGCCCGCCACCCGGGCGAGTGGCTCAAACTCGTCCACTGTGACGGGATCGACGATGAAGGCAGGAACACCGGCCAAGGCGGCGATCTCCTGAGCGATCACTGCGCCCAGGTTAGAGATATGCTCGCGCGCTGTTGAGCTGCGTAACCTCTCGAGCATGGCCTCGCTGATGCGGTATGTGCCACTGGGTACGGGGTCCAGCAATCCCCCGCGGCCCACCACTGCACCCAGGCTGGATACCTCGACCTTGGCGCTTTCCAGGGCGTGCAGCACGGCATCACGGCGCAGAGCATACTGATCAGCCACGCGCACAAACCGAGCCAGCTCTTCTGGGGCGTGTAGGATGCTCTCTTGATAGATCTCCGTCTCATCCCGGAATAGACCGATTTTGCTGGACGTAGAACCGGGGTTGATAACGAGGATATACACCATGGTCCTAACCCCCTAACAAGGGCAAGCCTGCTCTAGCTCCTGGCAGGTGGGGCAGAAATGGGTGCCCCGGCCGCCCACAACGATGCGCTCGATGATCTGCCCGCAGCGCGGACACGCCCGGCCATGGCGTTGATAGACAGCGAGAGATGACTGATTTTCTCCGGGTTCGTCCTGAGCATTGCGATAGTCGCGCAGAGTGGTACCTCGGTTCTCTATAGCTCGGCTTAGGACCTCACGTATAGCGTCATGGAGACGCTCGATATCTTGGCCCGTCAGTGTCTGCGCCTCTTGCATAGGATGAATACGAGCACGCCACAAGGATTCGTCGGCGTATATATTGCCCAGGCCGGCAAGGATCTGCTGATTCTGAAGGATCGGCTTGATGCGACCACGCCTATGCTGCAACAGGATTGCCAGGGCCAGCGGTGTCCAGTCTGGGGATAGAGGCTCCGGGCCCAAACCACCGACGACCTCTTGCGGGTCGTCCACCAGGTAAAGTCGCCCGAATTTGCGCATGTCGCGAAAGCGCAGAGTCGCGCCGGATGCCAGGTGCAGAACCACGCGAACATGGCTCTCATCTTCAGGCACGCGAGGACCTGCCGCGCAGGGCTGCTCGTTGTAGAGCAGGCAACCCGTCATACGCAAGTGCACCAGCAAGTACTTGGCCGGGCGCAGCGTCATGACGATGAACTTGCCGCGACGCGATACCCCTGCGATCTCGCGCCCCGCCAGGTCCGTGGCAAATTGGTCCGGCTGCGGCGTGGCGATCGAGCCGCACCATCGCAGCTCCACGTCCACAATGCTTTGCCCAACCAAGTGGGGGCGCAAGCCTCGCGCGATGGTCTCAACCTCGGGCAGTTCGGGCATTGCACGTTCCTGTCTGGCCGATGACTGGGCACGTGGGCCGCCACAGGGATAGCTTGGGCGATCCAGGCCCAGGAATCAGGGTGGATGACCGGGAAGTGATGGCGGGCGCTGTGGGCGTACGGCGAGGACCGAGCCCCAAACTGGCGCGCCAGCTATTATCCAGCTGGTCGAGCCCCATGCCGTAAACGCGTTGCAGGGCCTGTTCCTGCCGAACCCCCTCCCTGAATACCATGAGCAGCTGCTGCATCTTGTCCTGGCCCAGATCGCGCAGCATCCAATCGACGATGCTAAAGGCTTCCCCATAGAAGAGGTCCACCTGGCTCGCCTGGCCGCTGTAGCTCGTCATGGAGCGGATGGACAACAGGGCATCGTTCTCGATGGCGTCATCCAACGCCCTCTGGTTGCCCACAGGCAAGGTGCCCTCTGCATACATGGCCAGTCCTTCATCCAGCCATCGCGGTAGGTCGGCATACGGGTTGTCGGTCGCGATGCCCACGACGATATGACTCAACTCGTGAGCCAGGGTCGACTCGACGTCGCGATGGGTCCCCAGTAGTAGCAGCGTGTCGTGTCCCATGGCTACGCCGAGGGTTGTCACTCGGTCATCATAGCCCTCGCTGCGGGGAGAGAGAGCTGGCTGCATGTCTCTCTGGCTGTTATAGATGTAGATGCGTATGCGTTCGGCAATAGGTACGCCCATCTCGCTGCGCAAGCGCTCCAGCGCAGCCTCAGCTTTGCCCAAAAGGTCCCGCGCACCTTTCTCGTCACGCCCGTACCAAAAGATGTCTACCTGCGCGCCCTGCAGGGCGCGCCACTGTTGGCTCGTGTCGGTATACTCAAAGACGCGGACCTCTGTTTTCAGCGAGGCCCGCTCTTCCGTCTTGATCTGCCACCAAGTGCGCAGCATGGTGCCCGGGGCAAACTGGCCGGGCTCAAGCCGCTCGGTATGGTTGATCTGGATGTCCGTGCCGGGCACGAAATCGGGATAGATGCGACGCACCAGGGGCTCATCCACCATGCCGTAGAAGAGGATCACCTCGACGATAGGCGTGGCGCTCTGTGCCTCCAGCGCAAAGCTCAAGGACTCTGAGAAGCTATAGCCCTCGGTGGCGGCCACAATGCGAATGGCAGCCTGAGCCTGCACCCCTGGACCGCCCAAGATTGGGCCGCCCAGGAGCAATAGAATCACACTGACCAACGAGGCGATGGCCATGATGCGCCCTACGGAAGCCACTCGCCGAGGCGCTCTAGGGTTCCCTTGTGGCCAAATCTTGCGCGGATACATCAACGTACTTGTCCCCTTCTTCGATCAGCATGATCGGAATATCGTCACGGATGGGATACTTGCGCCGGCATTGATCGTTGGTACACACAAGCCATTTGCCAGCGAGAAGCTGTACCTTGCTCTTACAGGCAGGGCAAGCCAGTATGGCCAACAATTCTTCGTTCAGCATCGGGTTCCTCCGGACTCCATATGATCGAAAAGACGCGGCTGTGCCTGATTCTCAAGCACATCACTCGCCCGTACACCTCGCGAGGTGCAGTTTCACGGATCTCTTCGGGGATAGGCGGGTCGACCCTCACCTCCCCGGCAGCAAAGGAAGTATAGCATAAATAGGCTGGCTGCTCAACTTATTTGCGGAAAGGCTGGACCCATGGTATACTTTCCGCTTGGGTCAGGCGACCCGAATTCATCAAGCACGCTCCCGGATTAGAGGCGCCGTGCCGACATCCCCCACCGGGGCCATCATTGGCCTTGGGCAGGTGTCGGTTCGCCGATGGATGAACGGAGCGGGTGCAAAACGAAAAAAGGAGACGTATGGCAGTTGTCAGTATGAAGCAGTTGCTGGAGGCCGGGGTCCACTTTGGCCATCGCAGCCGCCGGTGGAACCCCAAGATGCGCTCGTACATTTTCACGGAACGCAACGGGATCCACATCATCGACCTGCAGCAGACCATTCGTGCGCTGGAACGAGCGTATGATATGGTGCGCGATGTGGCTGCCGAGGGCGGGATGGTCCTGTTTATCGGCACCAAGCGACAGGCTCAGGAGAGTGTCGTTGCACAGGCTACTCGTTGTGGTATGCCCTATGTGAGCGAGCGCTGGTTGGGTGGGACGCTGACGAACTTTCGAACCATCCGTTCGCGGATCGACTACATGATCGATCTGGAATCGCAGCGTGACCGCGGCCAGTTGGATGTGTTGCCCAAGAAAGAGGCAACTCTCAAGCTACGCGAGCTGGCCAAGCTACAGCGTCGCCTGGGGGGGTTGCGTAACTTGCATCGCCTGCCAGAGGCGTTGTTTGTCACCGATACGATGGGCGAGGAGATCGCTGTTCACGAGGCAAATCGCTTGCGCATCCCCGTAGCCGCCATCGTGGATACCAACTGCGATCCTGAGCCTATCGATTACGTGGTGCCGGCCAACGACGACGCTATCCGTGCCATTCTACTATTGACCACCAAAATGGCCGATGCGGTGATCGAGGGCCAGCAGATGCGCGGAGTGATGATGGAAGAGCAAGGCGTGGAGCCCGTGGCCGAACAGGCAGGCGCTCCCCTTGTGGAGGAAGACTATGTGCCGCCGGCAGGCGTAGTTGAAGAGTTCGAGGACGACATCGTCATCGAGGATGACGCGGATCTGGCGTGATCTCGTTCGGAGCAGACGAAATGAGCCGGGCTTGCCCGGCTCATCTATCACAGTATGGTAGTGAGGAGTTGGCGTATATATGGCTATCACAACTGATATGGTCAAGACACTGCGCCAGGCCACAGGGGCTGGCGTCATGGACTGCAAAAAAGTGCTCGAGCAGACGGGCGGCGATATGGACAAGGCATCCGCCATTCTACGCGAAAAGGCGTTGGCGGCCGCCGAGAAAAAGGCAGAGCGCAAGACCGCTGAAGGGCGTGTGGAGGCGTATGTTCACCCCGGCGCCAAGCTCGCTGTACTGGTTGAGGTAAACTGCGAGACCGACTTTGTGGCTCGTACCGAGCAGTTTATCTCGTTCTCTCATGACCTGGCGATGCAGGTTGCCGCGGCGGCCCCCAAGTGGGTGTCGCGAGATGATGTGCCCGCCGATGTGCTGGAGGAAGAGCGACGCAATTACGCCTTGCAGATGGCCAATGACAAAAAGCCCGAAGCCGTCATGCAGCGTATCATGGAGGGCAAGTTGGCCAAGTTCTACGAAGAGAACTGCCTGCTCGACCAGCCCTTTATCAAGGATGATTCCAGGACAATTCAGCAGCTTCTGACCGAAAAGATCGCCCAGGTAGGCGAGAATATCGTCGTTAGTAGGTTCGCTCGATTTCAGATCGCCTAGCCCTTGGCCGAGCTGGGGATTAGCCAATCTGCCGGGAAGCCGGTCCGCTAGGGGGTGCCATGGCTGTAGCCAAGTACAAACGCGTGCTGCTCAAATTGAGCGGGGAATTTATGGCTGGCCCGAGCGGCTTCGGTGTCGAGCCTGAAAAGGTCGATGAGGTTTCCCTTCAGATCATTGATGCGTTCAAGTACGACATCGAATTGGCCATTGTCATCGGTGGTGGGAACATCTGGCGTGGTAGCGCCTCGCTTGCGCGGGGGATGGATCACGCCACGGCCGACTACATGGGTATGGTGGCTACGGTGATCAATGCCATGGCTATGCAAGATTCATTGGAGCGGATGGGTGTATTCACCCGCCTGCAGACGGCCATCGAGATGCGCGCTGTGGCGGAGCCCTATATCCGCCGGCGCGCCATCCGCCACCTGGAGAAGGGGCGCGTCGTCATCTTTGCTGCGGGTACGGGAAATCCCTATTTTACCACCGATACAGCCGCTGCCCTTCGCGCCATGGAGATCGGCGCGGAGGTGCTCCTCAAAGCAACCAAGGTCGATGGTATATACGATGTAGATCCGCTCAAATACGCCGGAGCGAAGCGTTTTGAGCGCCTCTCTTATATCGAGGCGCTGAACATGGGCGTCAAAGTGATGGACAGCACCGCTCTGTCGCTGTGCATGGACAACAAATTGCCCCTGATGGTCTTCAAGCTGACACCGCCGGATAGTATAAGCAGGGCGGTGTTGGGTGAGCCCATCGGGACCATCGTTTCGTAGGGTGATGAATCATTCGTGTTGCCTCACCCATGATGTATCACCAGGAGGTTATATCCGTGGTCGATGAACTGATGTTCGATGCCGAAGAAAAGATGGAAAAGACGGTGGCCTCCTTGCGCTCCGAGCTGATGACGATTCGCACGGGACGCGCGTCTCCGGCCTTGTTGGAGCGGATACGCGTCGACGCCTATGGAAGCGTGATGCCCCTCAACCAGATGGCTACCATTGCTGCTCCCGAGCCGCGCTTGCTGACTATCCGCCCCTGGGATAGCAGCGTCATCGGAGCTATCGAAAAGGCTATCCTCAAATCGGACCTGGGGCTTACGCCCAGCACGGATGGCAAGATTATCCGTCTACCCATCCCGGCCCTGACGGATGAACGACGGCGAGACCTGGCCAAGGTCGTGAGTCGTCGGGTTGAGGAAGCTCGTGTTGCGATTCGCAACCTGCGTCGAGATGGCCTGAAGGATCTGGGCGACTTGCAGAAGGGCAAAGACATCTCTGAGGATGATTTCTTCAAGTCGAAAGACGACCTGCAAAAGCTCACTGATGACTATATCGCCAAGATAGATGACATTGGGGAGCAGAAACAGGCCGAGATCATGGAAGTGTGATGACCAGCCAGTTAGAGCCTGAGACATCCCTGACACCACCTCTCGTGCATGTGCCTCGCCATGTGGCGATTATCATGGATGGCAATGGCCGGTGGGCCCAGAGGCGTGGCCTTCCGCGCGCGGCCGGTCACAAGGCTGGGGTGGATGCTCTGCACGATGTGGTACGGGCAGCCAGGGATTTCCGGATCGCTTATCTGACGATCTATGCCTTCTCTACTGAGAACTGGAAGCGGCCCGACTGGGAAGTCACGGCATTGCTCAAGTTGATGGAGTATTGCCTCGACACCGATGTCGATAAACTGCACGCCGAGGGTGTCAAGATCTGCCATGTCGGGCGCAAGGGAGGGTTGTCGCCCGGCCTGGTGTCCAAGATCCGCCACGCGGAAGAGCTTACCGCCAAGAATACGGCCCTCAACCTCAATATTGCGTTCAACTATGGCGGTCGTGCCGAGATCGTCGACGCGGTGCGCCAAATCATCGCTGACGGACTCACCTCGGAACAGGTCGATGAGCAAACGGTGGCCCGCTATCTCTCAGCAAGGGAATCGGGTGATCCGGACCTGATCATCCGTACGGCAGGTGAGATGCGGTTGAGCAATTTCCTGATCTGGCAGGCTGCCTACGCCGAGTTCTATTCGACGCCGACGCTGTGGCCCGATTTTGGTCGCCAGGAACTATACCAGGCGCTCCTGGCTTTCCAGCAGCGTGATCGTCGCTTTGGCCGGGTGGCTCCCCCCCTCGGTGGGGCAAGCCCCGAGACCCGATGATTCCTCGCTCCCCTCTTTCCGTTGTGATCCTCTAGCGGAGGCAGCCGATGCTTGCGAAGCGTGTGCTGAGCGCAGTCCTCCTTATCCCCCTTGTGGGTATTGTAGTCTATCTCGGGGGTTTGGTGTTGTGGGGTGGTGTCCTTCTCTTCGCCCTGGTAGCAGGCCTGGAATATGCACAGATGATGCGCCAGAGTGGCTTGCGACCCTCTTACATCGTGGTGGCTCTGCTGATCATCTTGTTCATGGTGGATGGACAGTGGCCGGAGTATGGTATCTTGCTGTGGGGCGTGGCTCTGGTCCCCTTGCTGGCCCTTACACTCCAGGTCTTTCAAGGCAACGCGCCCGGCTCCCTCACCAGTTGGGCCTCGGAGGTGGCTGGCGGAATCTACATAGGAGCCTCGATGAGTTGCTTTGTGCGCTTGCGGGCCCTCGATGACGGGATGCTCTGGTTATCTCTGGCGCTCTTGGGCACGTGGGCCTGCGATAGCGGGGCCTATTTTGTGGGCATTCGCTATGGTCAGCATCGCTTCTTCCCGGCGATTAGCCCCAAGAAAACGCAGGAAGGCGCCATCGGGGGACTGGTCTTCGGCCTCTTGACCGTCGTACTGTTGGGCTACTGGCTCTTGGCGCTGCCCCTGGTCTGGGGCATGCTGCTCGGACTGGCCCTCGTTTTGGCTGCTACATTTGGCGACCTCGCAGAGTCGGTAATCAAGCGCCAGGTGGGCGTCAAGGACTCGGGCAACCTCATTCCTGGCCACGGCGGGGCCCTTGATCGGGTCGATAGCCTGCTCTTTGTCGTGCCCGTCGTATATCTCTTTGTTGTGAGTGTCTCAAGACTGGCTTTCTAGGCCTGAACGACCCCCTTGGAGACAATGGGCGATGGAAGTGACAGCGCTTACCCGTATTCTCGAAACTGGAAACGTCATACTTGCCTCGGCCAATGTCATTATTGGCTTTTCGCTGTTTCTCTACATCCTAACGCACAACCTTCGTAATTCGGTGGCGCGCGCCTTCTGCGCTTTGACCGCTTTCCTGACTACGGTCTACCTGGTCGATGTCATTGCCAGTGAGGTGGATTCGGCCGGTGCTGCCAACCTATGGCTGCGCGCGCAATGGCTGGGGATCGCCTTTGTCCCCGCTGCCTTTCTGCACTTTGCGGATTCTCTACTGCGCACCACAGGAGTTGTGTCCAGGCTGCGGCGTTGGGGTGTCTGGGTCAGCTACGCCCTGGGGGTGGCCATGCTGGCCACAGCCGCCTTCAGCAATCTGCTCGTCGATGGGATCGCCCAGAAGGGACCCATCTTTCACCTGACGGCTGGTCCGCTCTTTTGGCTTTTCGCCCTCTACTATATGCTGATCAGTGTGATCGGCTGGCTAAACATCAACCGGGCCAGGGCTCGTTGCCTGACCTCAACATCCAGGCGCCGCATGTCCTATCTCATGTTGGCCACCATCGCGCCCGGTCTGGGGGTCTTTCCATTTCTGCTCGTGCCCACGACCGCGCAGTACTTGTCGGTGAACCTCATTTCGTTGGTTGCCCTCATCGGTAACGTCGGTGTGGCCCTTATGACTGTGGTGATCGGTTACACGGTCGCCTACCAAGGCGTGTTGGTCCCGGATCGTGTGGTAAAGCACGATCTACTGCACTTTTTGCTGCGGGGACCTCTGGTGGGCATCTTGGTGATTGCCCTGATGCTGGTTATTCCGCCCGTGGATCATATTCTGGGACTGGCGCGCGATACGGTGCTCATTGTGGCCGTCGCAGGCACTGTGGTGGTGCTCGAGTTGCTCATCAGCGTGGCCAAGCCGGCTATCGATCGGCTGATCTATCGTCGTGACCGCAGAGAGATCGAGTGGATACAGACTCTTGATCAGCGTCTGCTGACGACTACAGACCTCGAGCAGTTGCTAGAGAACACGCTGATCGCCCTGTGCGACCTGCTGCGGGTGGGGTCGGGCTTTATCGTTACCATGCAGGGCTCGTCGCTCGCGCTTCGGGTCTTTTGCGGCCAGCGCGAGGCAGCATTGCGTTTCCTGGAAACCCTATCTCTCAGTGACCTGTCCAAGGCCTTGGCTAAGAGCAGGCAAGATTCGGTGATCAGCAACGATGATCTAGTGCTCGCCGATGGCCACTGGCTGCTTCCTCTGCGCGGTCGCAGCGACAGAGAGACCCTGGGCATTCTGGGGCTCGCGGCGGGCCAATCACCCCCTCATTTCGAGGAGCAGGATCTGGATGATCTGTACGGCTTGGTGCGCCGCGCGGAGACGGCTCTTGAGGATATGCGGCTGCAGCAGCAGGTCTTTGCCGTGCTGGATCGGTTGGGAAGTGAATTGGACCAGATTCAGGAATGGCGCTCTATCGCTCCGCATATGGGCGCCGCAGACCAGTTGTACGCCGGTAGCGGTGTTCTACAGTGGGATGTCTTTGTGCAATCCGTCAAGGATGCCTTGGGGCAGTTTTGGGGCGGGCCACGGTTGAGCGCCAGCCCTCTGCTCCAGATGACCGTGGTGCGCAGCCGCCTCACTGAACAAGGCAACGTACCGGCCAAGGCCGTGCGCGCTGTGCTTCATGAGGCTATCGCTCGCTTGCGCCCCAGCGGTGAACGGAATATGATGTCGGGTGAGTGGATGATGTACAATATCCTCGACCTCAAATTCGTCCAGGGCCAGCGTATTCGTGATATTGCTCAGCGCCTGGCCATCAGTGAATCGGACTACTATCGCAAGCAGCGCATCGCCATCGAGCAGGTGGCCCAGACGTTGGTCCAGATGGAACAGGATGCTGAGAAAGAGAGCGCCGCGCGCGGCTCTCAAGGGACGTGAAAGGAGACTTACATGCCGGGTCGACTCGAGATTCCCAAAGAAGAGGATCGCCCGCAAGTACATGAGCGCCTACACAAGATGGTGCAACAGTGGCCAAAGGTCAGCGGCTACCATCTGAATCCGGACGCAGAGATCGTGGATGGGATCGTAGGTGGGTTGGTGCGTAGTGTCATGAAGTACGGGTATCCCTTCTGTCCTTGTCGCGATTTGACAGGGGACTTTGAGAAGGACCGCTCCAATATCTGTCCCTGCAAGTGGCATCATGCCGAAGTGCGCAGTGATGGCTATTGCAAGTGTGTGCTTTACGTTGGCGACCAATACACCCCAGAGAAGGCCTATCAACCCAAGGTGGAAGAGGGAACCCTCTCTACGGTACAGTCGATTCGCGAGCGGTGGATCACGGCATACGTTACGAACTGGTGCGCCCACTCGCGCCGTAGCCAGGCGATCATGCAACAACTCGGCCTTCCCTTTGATCGCATTGACATTGAGCAAGATGCCGAAGCGGCCAAAATAGTAGAGCAGTTGAACAATGGTTATCGCTCGACGCCGACGATAGTGGTGCGCATGATCATCACCGAGCCTTATACGGCCGAGCTCAGGAGCATCTTGCTGGATAGCCATGTCAAGATCATCAAGTGCGACGCCTATGTCACCAACTGGTGTGCCCACTCGCGCCGTGCCCAGGCATGGCTCAGCCAGAACCAGATTCCATTCAATCCCATCGATATCGAGCGCGATCGTGAGGCGGCCAATCGAGTGCAGACCTGGAACAAGGGTTACCTGTCCACCCCTACGCTGGACATTGTCTTGTGTGCCCTCGAGCCCTCGATGGAGGAACTCAAGATGATTCTGGGCTTTGGAGCTCTCTGACGATGTCAGGCTTTTTCGTAAACCATATCCATGTCTTCCCGTCGGAATTGTGGCCGGGCGCAGGACCGGGCGATATGGCCGAGTTGGCGGCCGATCTGGGGATCGAAGGGGGTGTCTTCTTTGCTCCCTTTAGCTATCGATGGCCGGGCGGCGATCCTAATGGCTGGCTGGCGCGAGAGATGTTGCGCTATCCCTCATTCGCGGGGTTTGGAACCCTCGACCCCGCCAAACCTGCCCGCGACCAGGTGACGCGAGCATCCGACCTGGGCCTCCGGGGGATCAAGCTCCATGCTGCTGCGCAGCACTTCCCTCTGAATTGCGATTGGATCATGGAGGGGTATGCCCAGATGGAACGCTTGGGTATGGTGGCCGATTTCCACCTGGGCGTGCATGGCTATCGCATCCGAGAATATCATCCTTTACTTCTCGATGATGTGGCTCATCGTTTTCCCGAGTTGCCGATGGTCATGGAGCATGTGGGGGGTTGGCACTTTGTTCGTGATGCGGTGGCGGTGATTGCCAACCATACCACCTCGGAGAAAGGACATCTGTACGCGGGTATCGCCAGTGTCCTGGATCGTGTGAGGCAGAAAGAATGGTACCTCGGTCCCGCAGGTGTGGCCGACATCGCCTGGCAAGTTGGCGCCGAGCACATGATCTATGGGACCGATTTCCCCTACAATGGCCGCGATGAGATTGCCCGTGACCTTGCCGATCTACAGGCCCTCGATCTGCCCCCCTCTTCCCAAGCGGCGATCCTGGGAGACAATCTGAGAGCATTACTGGGCCCAGATTATATGGCCTGACGATCCGATAGAGAAGCGCTTTGTTGCCAGGCCAGGCCCGACGCAATGACTCGCGCATCCATCACCTGGGCGCCCGCGGCGGTCAGCGCCTGGCGCACGCGCGGCACATCCACGGGTTCGGCCACGGTAATCATGCAGCCGCCTCCCCCGGCGCCGCAGATCTTGCTGGCCAGCCCTCCCGCAGAAGCTGCGGCGGCTACGATGGCGTCGATCTTGGGTGTGGTGACCCCCTCCGCCAGTCCCTTGCGCAAGCGCCATTCGGCATCCAGCAACCTCGTAAACCCGGCCATATCTAGGTGCACCAATGCTTCGCGCATGGCGATGGCGATGGCCTTGATCTCGCGCATCCGCGCTACCGTATCCCCTTCTTTTTCGATATAGCGTTTGAGCATAGCCCAGTTGGTGATCGATGAAAAGTGGGGGATGCCGGTGTAAGAGACGATCAGTCGCTCGTTCAACGTATCGATCAGCTCCCCGCCGGCGGCCACGGACTCCTGGCGCCAGCCATCCACATCGAACCACATCGCGCATACCCCGCCGTAAAGGGGTGGAAAATAATCCTGTTTGCCCGTGGGGATGCCGATAACCTGGGCCTCGATATTGGCGCCCACATCGATGATCTGGGCATAGCTCAGTGCGCGACCCGTGAGTTTGTTCAGGCAGTTCGATAGTGCCATCAGCAATGCCGACGATGCGCCCAACCCGGAGCCAGCAGGGGCCTCGCTGTGCACGGTGATCTCCATGCCCATCTCGGGTCGGTAGTAGTTGAGCGCCCGTTTGATCAGGTCTAGTCGGCCCCCCACCTCCATCTGGGCCAGAGATGGTATCTCTTCGCGATAGCCGAGATCGTGCGAGTATAGGACAATGCGTGCATCGTCGCGGGTCGTTATCGCCGCCGACGCATGGACATCGATCGCTGCATTGACGGTCAATCCTCCTCCCTCAAAGAGGTAGAGGGGATAGACATCTAGGGTGCCCCCGGCCAGGTCAATTCGCATAGGAACTGTGGCACTGATGTGCATGGATCACCTCCATGTGCAGGTTGTGATCCTGGTGCGACGCTCGCTAGTAGAGTGGGCCGCGCCAGGTCTTTGGCGGTTAGCGAAACATGGCGTCGCGGCCTCGGCGGCGTACAGGGCTGCCGGGCGGCGCGTTGTCTCGCTGACGCTGCTCCTCGTTCTCTTGCCCAAAATAGGCTAGCCACTCCTCGGGCGCGTTGGGGTTCTCTGCGCCGTGACGGGTGAGACGCTGTCGAACCTGGGCCAAAACGGGCGTGTTCACGGAGGCCCCCGCGATGATGACCTGCCCCTTGCTCAGGGCGGGCAGCTCGGTGAGGAGGTCGCGGCCCACCGATTCCACACTCTCTGCAATCCGCGTCTGGTCGATGGGGTTCACGATACGCATGATGCACTGAGTCATACATTGCGATAGCACATCCCCGTCCAGCTTGCCCGGTCGCTGGCTGATCAGCCCCACAGACACTCCGAACTTGCGTCCCTCGGAGAGTATCTGCTTCAATATCTGGGAGGTGATGATATCGGCGTTGGCTGGGGCAAAATTGTGAGCCTCTTCAATGAGCACAAAGGCGGGATAGGGCAGGTAATTCTCGCCCCCCGGCTTGGCTCTTCCGCGAACGGTGTCCATCCGCGCCTGGTTCAGGCGCCGCAACAGTGTGGCCACGATAGTCTGTTGTTCCCGCTCTGGGATCTCATTGAGCTGCAGCACGGTGCATTGGCCGGGACAAAAGAGGTTGGTCAACGGCAGGCTCGTGGCGTCGTTAAAGATCATCGAGTCATCCAGCACCGATTGCACGCGCCAGATCAGGGCGCCCACCGTGGGGTCCTCCTCAATCTCCTCATCCGCCAAAGGATCCGTGACGGGCTGGTCTTCGCCATGGGCGCGGATGGCCACCTTGAGTTGCCCGCGCGTCCATTTGTCGCCCCAGCGGCGCCGCACCTGGCGATGGGCCAGCCTGAGGGCGAGGTCCATCTTGTCCGAGAGGTTGGGCAACAGGTAACGCAAGTCGCCGAGAGTCAATGAGGAAACTCGGACCTTGATATCGTGAGGCCGGATGATGCGCACGTCGGGCCGATAGTCGCCCTGTAGAAAGGCCGGATGGTCGCGCATGTCCACCAGGGTATCGTACTCGGCGTGGGGGTCGATCACCAGTATGGCAGCGCGATTATGGGGCTGCATCATCTCTTCTAGAATGACCCCCGCCAGGTAACTCTTGCCTGCGCCGGTGGAGGCGATGATGGCCAGGTGGGTGCTGGTAAAGCCCCGCGCGTCGAGCACGATTGGCACCATTCCCGCAGGCCGGCCCAGCAAAGAGCCGATGTGCACGGCTCCCGCCTCGCCCGGCTGCGTGCGAGAGAGCACCTGGACCAGCATGGCGTCCGGAGCGATATAGATGGGCGCTCCGGATTGCGGCGGCACGCGAGGGTTAACAAACCCCAGGTTGGGATCATAGTAGCCCAGAATGGTGACCGTGATCTGAAAGATCTCGTGCACAGCGTGCTCGTAACCCAGCATCTCGGCCACGACCTGGGGTGACACGGCGGGGTCCGCCATGAACGTATCCGGGTAAAGTCGTAGTGGCATCCGCTGTGTGACGCGCCCCAGGATATCGCGAGGAACACCCTCGATCGAGGCGCGATAGTACACAAATTCACCGAACTTGACGCGTTGCTCCGGATCCGGCGTGACGAAAGTGTATTCGTGGGGCTTTTCCCCGGGTCCCTTGGTAGTGCCGATGGGCAACGATGCTTCTTCC
>CAYQDH010000060.1:0-15784 GCA_964416075.1 uncultured Anaerolineales bacterium
GGGCGTTGGCGTGAGGTGGTCGTCTACAGCGGCCACGTGGATATCTACATCCGGGTGGGCGCTGGCCAATGCTTCGATACCCTCTGGCGCGGCGATGATGCCCACAAATTTGATCCGGCGTGCGCCCCATGCCTTGAGGATGTCCACTGTAGCTACAGCGGATCCGCCGGTGGCCAACATAGGGTCCAGTACCAGGCAAACTTGTACGGTGGGTGTTACGGGGAGCTTGTTGTAGTACTGTACTGGCTGCAGAGTGTGATGGTCTCGATAGAGACCAATGTGCCACACCTCTGCGCTGGGCATAAGCTCCCAGATGCCATCGACCATGCCAAGGCCTGCCCTGAGGATCGGAACCAGGCCTATTTTCTCCGCCAGCTCGTGGCCATCGGCTTCGGCTAGAGGCGTAGTGACAGGGACCTGTTGAATGGCCAGATCGCGGGTGGCCTCATAGCCCAGTAGCATGGCCATCTCGCGCACCAATTCTCGGAACTTTTTCGGTTTTGTATCTACAGAACGCAATAGCGTGAGCTTGTGCTGAAGCAAGGGGTGGTTCGACACAAAGACGCGGTCAGATAGGACCATCTTCCAGACCTCCGTTGCGGGTGCTAGAGACTAGAGTGCTGGCGGGTTTCGGAGACCATCGTATCGCAAAACGACCCCCTCAGCAAA
The DNA here is from genome assembly GCA_964416075.1 of uncultured Anaerolineales bacterium. Classification (GTDB taxonomy): domain Bacteria; phylum Chloroflexota; class Anaerolineae; order UBA1429; family UBA1429; genus CAYQDH01. Next base: position 670 of record CAYQDH010000060.1, read on the forward strand.
GGGGGTCGCCTCCCAATCCAGCAGCAGAATGCCCTGGACTCGTCGTCAACATGCTCTAGAGATCATCACCAAAGTCGTCGATATCTTCGTCGGAATCCTCCTCGTCGTCGTAATCCTCGTTCCGCAGTTCTTCGTCGGCAATGATGATCTTCTGGCGCCGGATACCTTGCTCGACCCTGCTGGCACAACGAACGCAGTACGTAGTTTCGGGCATCACGGCCAGCCGCTCAGGCGCAATCTGTTCACCACACATTTGGCAAATCCCGTACACACCCTTGGTCGCTCGAGAAATGGCCTCATCGAGAGAGTGCAACTTGGCTTCCATGCTCTGTATGAGCGAAATCACCTTGCCGCGTTCATAGATATCCGCTGCAACGTCGGCCGAGTCATCATCTGTGGCTGATGCAGGCTCGATCTCGGCATGAAGCTCATCGCGTAGACGCTCTATATCCAGGAGCGTGCGCTCGCGAAGCTTTCTTAGTTCTTCCAGCTCCTTATTCTGTTTTGGCATATCGTTTTCTCCTGCCTCACTGCAATTCCATGTTGTTTGCATCGCCCTTGATGCCAAATGGACCAAAAACAGGGCGTTGCTAGCTCGAGTCCCCATCTGCGTTTGGCGCGCCGACTCGCCCCTTGAGTGCGCCAAAGCACGTCTCTTACGTGATCACCTACTGTTGGTCTAGAACTTGACCAGCGAGAATAGGTCATACTCGCCGAGCTTCTCCCTGCCTCGGAGGAATTCGAGCTCGATCACAAATGCCATGCCAACAACCGTCGCATTGAGCTGCTCCACCAAATGAGCCACCGCCCGTGCAGATCCGCCAGTAGCGAGGAGGTCATCGACGATCAGTACGCGCTCACCGGTCTGCATGGCGTCCACATGCATTTCCAACACACTGCTACCATACTCGAGGCTATACTCGACGCGCACCGTTTTGGTAGGCAGTTTACCTGGCTTGCGCACAGGCACAAAGCCGGCTCCTAGCTGGTAAGCCAGAGGAGCACCAAAAATAAAGCCCCTGGACTCTATAGCGGCGACTTTGTCAATCTTCTCGCCGGCATATCGGGCTACCAGCGCATCGATTGTCGCCTTGAAAGCACCACGATCCTGCAGGAGTGTGGTGATATCTTTGAACAGGATACCCTCGATTGGGAAATCGGGCACATCGCGGATATAGGCGGCCAGGTCCATGACGATTCGATCTCCTTCTGGATGAGAGGATCAAGAATGGGGCTGCTCTGTGCAAAAACTGTCAAAGCCTGGCATGGCTTCGAATCTTGTCCTGTCATTGTATCATTCTTACCTGGTCATGTCAAGTTTTTTTGTGGGTCCAGACCAAGTGTCTTGCGCAGAGGGCATGTGGGGATTCTGACAATTTGCCTCGGATGGGCCTATTTATGCTATAATACGATCGATGTTCAGGGTAGAGATGTTGGCGGGTACCATCGTTCATGGAGGATCTGATGTTCGGGCGCATAGGTTCCGGTTCATACCAAGCCATGAATGGTGGGCGGCCTGCACTCTGGTCGTTGTTTTTATATCTCGCTTTGTTGGCTGTCTTGCTGGTTGGGATTGGTTGTTCGTCCAGCGGATCATCAACCACGCCCACACCACACTCGATCGCCTCTCCCAGCCCGACTTCTCGAGCTAGTACGCCGGAGCCCGCCAAGAGCAGCGAGCTTGTTCCCACCCCATTCGATCCAACGGCGCCCTTAACGTTGACAGTCTGGTTGCCACCGGAGATGGCTCTCAGTGCTCAGAGCAATGGCCAGGCGTTCCAGGTGATCAATGATTCCTTTCATGCAGCGAATCCCAACGTTCTTCTCGAGATCGTACCCAAAGCCGCCTATGGCAGCGGAGGGCTTGTTAACGCGCTTCTAGCTACCTACCCAGTGGTCCCATCCAGACTCCCTGACCTTGTCGCCATCGACACGGCCCAGACCCGTGAATTGGTCGATCGGGGGATACTCGCCCCGCTGAATGACTTGCTCCCCGAAACGGCCTGGCAGGACATCTATCCTTCCGCTGCAGCAGCGATGCTTATAGAAAACGCCAGCACGGGTGGCTCGACAACCTCTGCCCAGCGATTCGCTATCCCATTCCAAGTAGATATCGATTTTGCGGCATACAACACGAGTAACATCCAACTCTCCCCACGCACGTGGGCAGATCTGGAGGGGTCAGGAGCCACATATGTCTTCCCGGCAGGCCAGGGGGATGGCTCAGCGGCGGATGCTTTCCTGCTACAGTACCTGGCCCAGGGTGGCCAGGTATTCAATGAGGCAGGGCGGCCCTATCTCTATTCGGCTATCATGGCTGGTGTGCTAACAACCTATCGTCAGGCCGTCGACGCAGGCGTTGTGCCGATTGCGATACGCAACCTACAGACACTAGAAGATTGCTGGGACGCTTACATGCAAGATAGGGCGACCATGACCAACGTGGGTTCGTGGCAATATCAACGCGAGAAAAGCACCTTGCACAGAACTCGTTATGCTCCGATCCCAACTGCCAGTGGCGCGTCTTCTACCCTGGCTCGGTCCTGGTCCTGGGCCATCGTGACTGTTGATCCCGTAAGGCAGGAGATCGCCAGCCGCTACATATTGGCGGCTTTGGGCCCCAAGGCGCTCTCGCGTTGGTGTGTGGAAAGCTTCCATCTGCCTGCACACCGAACAGCGCTTGCTTTGGCTGTGGAAGACGAACCGTATCGGGCGTTTCTTGAGGAGCAGCTACAACACGCCCATCCCTATCCCGACTTATCGTACTATACGCGACTGCAAGCGATTATCATCAAGGCGATCGAGGACGTGCTGGACGGGGTATCAACGCCAGAACGAGCAGCGGTTACTGCCGCGGCCGTGGCTGCGCGCCTGAGGTAGCGCCATCTTGGCCATGCGCGTCAATGGCCAAGATGGTTCGGCATTGGCGCACCATAGAATGAGATAAGGTATGTCAGGTATGGACAAAGGTATCCTCATGTATGACACATCCCTGAGCCCTGAGGCTAGGGAACGGATCAAAGAGATCGGGACAGCTGATATTGTTATCGGGATCCCCAGTCACCGTAATGGCCGAACCATCGCGGAGGTTATTCGAGCCATCTCGGATGGGATAGCGGTCTCTCTTGGCCAAGGCAGCCGGATCGTACTTATGAATGCTGACGGCGGATCATCGGATAACACGTCACGACACGTCAGTGAGGCCAATGTTCCCCAGAATGTCGAAAAGATCGTCACCACGTATGAAGGCCCAAGCGGCAAGGGTATGGCAATCCGAGCCATTCTGGAAGCGGCCGTCGAACTCGGTGCGCGGGCCTGCCTGGTTGTCGAAGCACGCGCTCCTGGCATCACGCCCGCATGGGTTCCTGCGCTCATTAGCCCGGTGCTTGCCGGTAATGACGTTGCCATGTCCTGCTACCAACGGAGCAGCTACGCCGCTGCATTGACGGATAATCTTGTGTATCCTTTTATCTACATGTTCTACAACACGGACTTTCGCGAGCCTCTACCCAGTGAGTTCTGTGTTTCGGCGTCGATGGCTAAGGAACTGGCAAACCAGGATGTATGGGAAACCGATGTGGCCAGATTCGGCTTTGGCGTCTGGCTGGCCATGCACTGTTTAGCGGAGAGCAAGCAGATCGTTCAGGTGGACCTGGGTCCCCGTGGAGATCCCAGTGGGGAACCAGGTATGCCGATGGACGCACGGTTTCTCCAGTCGGTTGGTACTATGTTCTGGCTATCGGGCATTTATCGTAAGCTATGGCAAGCTAATGCTGATGTTAGACAAGTACCTTTCTTTGGCAATCGGCAGCCAGATCGTGTTCTGCACTCACGCGATTGTGTCGGCCCCCTTCGTGCAGCATTTCTGGCGGGAATGAGGCAGTATGCGGACGAGTGGGCTAGGGGGCTGTCGGACAGTACTTACCAAGCCCTCATGTCTCTCGGGGACACTTGCGCCCGCAGTCCACACAAAGTGGACTTTCCGGTTGACCTGTGGGCCCGCTTGGTAATCGAATTTGCCGTGCTGCACAATAACGGCGAAGGCGACCCCGACAAGGTCGTGGAAGCCTTTCTCCCGATTTTCTATGGCCGTGCTGCAGGATATGTGGCTCAGACCCGGGGGCTGAGCTATGTTCAGCGGGAGCAAGTCGTACAGCAAGTCCTGCAGGCATTTGCTGCATCACGACAGCTTTTCTTCGACCTGTGGAACCACTACCGGTCTCCCTGATCGCGGCGGGACGGGTCGATGTTGCCTATGTATCACCAAGCAGGATCACAGTGCCCATGCTGAATTCGGTGTACGCGTTGACAACAATGCGACGCTAGATGTGCATGGCGACGCCGGGGGCGCATGAGGAGCTACGAACAATGACCACACTGGGAGTTATCGTTGGCAACCGGGATTTCTTCCCTGACGCCCTGGTTAGTGAGGGGCGACGCGACATCCTGCAATCACTCGCGGACCTGGGAATTGAGGCCATCATCCTCGACGAGTCTGCAACCAAGATGGGAGCGGTAGAGACTTGGGAACAGGCCAAAGAATGCGCCGCTCACTTTCGCGCCAACCGCGAGCGTATTGATGGCATCCTGGTCTCCTTACCCAACTTTGGAAATGAGAAGGGGATCGCCGACACCATCCAGCTGTCCGAGCTGCAAGTGCCCATTCTGGTGCAAGCCTTCCCAGATGACCTGGATCAGTTCAGTGTCGAGCGTCGCCGCGATGCGTTTTGTGGCAAGATATCGGTGTGTAACAACCTCAGGCAGTACGGCTACCCCTATACTCTGACCAAGCTTCACACGGTGCATCCCACTCACGAGACCTTCAGGTCAGACCTCGACGACTTTGCTCGCGTCTGCCGAGTGGTCAAGGGCCTCAAAAGAGCGCGACTCGGCGCCGTGGGAGCTCGACCGAATGCTTTTAACACCGTTCGCTACAGCGAAAAGATCCTGCAAGCTTATGGGATTAGCGTGAGCACCATTGACCTGTCAGAGATATTCGGTGCGGCAAACAAGCTCGATGGCGACGACCCCAGGGTCGAAGACCGTCTGAACGCGATCAAGGCCTACATCGACGTTGCGGGGGCACCATCGCCCGCCTTGACCAAGATGGCCAAATTGGCGGTGGTCCTGGATGATTGGATGGCAGACAACGACCTAGACGCTACAGCCGTGCAATGCTGGGACGCGATCCAGAATAACTATGGCATCAATGCGTGCACCCTGATGAGCATGATGAGTGACAAGCTGATGCCTAGCGCCTGCGAGGTTGATGTCACAGGCACCGTTTCGATGTACAGCCTCCAGTTAGCATCGGGCAAGCCCAGTGCACTGGTGGACTGGAACAATAACTATGCTAACGACCCTAACAAGTGCGTACTTTTCCACTGTGGTAATTGGGCGAAAAGTCTCTTCGGAGCCAATGTGGCCCAAACTAGGATGGCCAATGCTGAGATACTGGCCACAACCTTGGGCGCGGAGCACACCTACGGCGCCGTGGCCGGCCGCGTCCCCGCTGGACCGATGAGTTATGGCCGGGTGAGCACGGACGACATTAATGGCATGCTGCACTGTTACGTAGGCGAAGGCTCGTTCACCGCTGACCCTCTGCGGACGTTCGGTAGTCGGGCGGTAGTGGAAATCCCTGGGCTACAGAAGCTGCTTCAGTACATCTGCAAGAACGGCTTCGAACACCACGTAGCCATGAACTCGTCCCGGTCCGCAGATGTACTGTGTGAGGCATGGACTACCTACATGGGCTGGAACGTATATCGCCACCAGGACTGACCCTGCCCAAACGATCAGCTTGGGCAAATCGCAGACAAGCTCTACGGATTTTAGTCACGGATCTACGCTACAAGGCCCCAGCGAAGAACGTGGCCATTTACAAGGTGTAGGTGTGTTCTCGGTCTATTGGCCGATGTGATTCTGGCCATTCTATGATATGCTTCGAGAAGCTGATCCGTTCAGCGGACATGATGTGCCTCGGAGCCCAACCATGATTGACGAGATCGACAGACGCCTTAGGGAGTGGGTACAAGAGACGGTCAGCACGACCGTGGATGTATCCTTAGCATTGCCCGCTCCGACCACTCGGGGCCAAGGCGTTAGCCTCTACCTATTCAGTCTGTCTGACATGCCACCCGCGCGGGGCCCCAAGCGACCACCCCTCCAGTTCTCCCTCCATTACCTGATTAGCACTTGGGCCGAGCAACCCGAGGAAGCGCACCGTCTGCTGGGCGAGCTGGCGTTTGCAGCCCTGGAAAGCCCCAATTGGGAGGTGGACCTGGAGCCCATATCCACTGAGATGTGGCTAGCATGTGGCGTCCCACCTCGACCTGCTTTCGTCTTGCGCGTTCCGGTGCGCCGCGAACGCCCCGAACCCGAGATCAGTTATGTGAGGGTGCCCCCGAAGGTGCGAGCTCACCCCATCCAGTATATCCATGGGCTCCTTCTGGGCCCAGGCGACTTTCCCTTGGTGGACGCACGTGTAGAACTGATCGGTAGCAGCTTGTCCGCCACGACCGATGCCAAAGGATACTTTCGCCTGGCATATGTGACTGAAAACGTGGCTCCCCGGCGTTTGCACATTGTGGCTAAAGGACATGAACTGGAAATGACCATCCAGGAGCCGAGTTCGGAAAGAACACCTCTAGTGATCCGCTTTGATCCATTAGGCGAGTAAGGAGAGCTAACATGCCGACATATCTGGCACCGGACATCTATGTCGAGGAGGTCTCGGCTGGCCCCCGACCTATCGAGGCTGTGGGCACCAGTACCGCTGGCTTTGTGGGCGTGGCCAGCGATCCCACGGCGCATCTCGACGAGGCAGTGGCCATCAATAACTGGACCCAATATGTCAGAGAGTTCGTGCCCGAAGGCAGCACGAGCACGCCGCTAACACACGCCATTTTCGGCTTTTTCCAGAATGGGGGCAGTCGTTGCTATGTGGTCAACACCGCAGGCCCCCTCGTTGGCGGCGGTCGCGAGCGCCGAGGGCTGGACGTACTGGAACAGGTCGATGAGATCGCCATCGTGGCTGCGCCCGGTCTCACGGATGCAGCATCATACGATGCTTTGCTGGCACACTGCGAGAGAATGAAGGATCGCGTGGCCATTCTGGACGCCCCCGAATCCGCTTCGGACATCGATGCTCTCACCAAGGTTGCCGCGGCGCAGACGCCGAGAGCCGACGGTGATGACGAGAAATCAGGCCTTCGTGCGCGGCAGTCGGATGGCGGCTATGGAGCTTACTACTTTCCCTGGATCCGTGTACGCGACGTCCTGGCGCCCGAGAACACAGTCGCCGTGCCCCCTTCTGGGCACGTGGCTGGGATCTGGGCGCGCACTGATGCTGCGCGTGGGGTGCACAAGGCACCGGCCAACGAAACGATCCGTGGAGCTCTGGATGTGACCTACCGGGTGACGCGCGAGGAACAGGGAGTGCTGAATCAGGCGGGGGTCAATTGCATTCGTTTCTTCGCTCGCGAGGGAATCCGCGTGTGGGGAGCGCGCACGTTGGCCGCATCAAGTAGCGAGTGGCGCTACCTCAACGTGCGACGTCTGTTCAACATGATCGAGGAATCGGTGGCCGATAACACCCGATGGATTGTGTTCGAACCCAATGACTATACGCTCTGGAAATCGATCCGGCGCGACGTCTCGGCCTTTCTCACGAATCTTTGGCGCGATGGCGCGTTGATGGGACGCACCCCAGAGGAGGCTTTCTTCGTCAAGTGCGATGAGGAGACCAATCCGCCGGAGGTGATCGATGCGGGCATGGTCGTCATCTTGGTCGGCATTGCCCCCGTCAAGCCAGCGGAGTTTATTATCTTTCGCATCAGCCAGCATCGCAGCGGGGCTGAAACCGGCTTAGAAGGAGGTGCCTGATGCCCGGTGTTCCTGATCCGTATCGCGCCTATAATTTCAAGCTCGTTATCCAGGGCATCACCGAGGGCCATTTCACCGAGTGCGAAGGTCTGGAAGTCAAGGTGGAAGCCATCAAGTATCGCGAGGCAGGTAACAATCAGGTCGTGCGACGCATCCCCGGCCGGGTTGAGTATAGCGATGTGGTGTTGCGTTACGGCTTGACCAAGTCACACGAATGCTGGGATTGGTTGATGACGGCAGTCAAGGGCCAGGTCCAGCGCAAGAATGTGTCCATCCTGATGTTAGATCCCGATGGTGTGACTGAGGTAATGCGTTGGGATCTTCTCAACGCTTGGCCCTCTGCATGGCAGGGCGCCCCACTGGATGCGCTCAGCCATGAGATAGCCATCGAGACACTAACGCTGGTGTTTGAGACACTAGAAAGGTCGTAGCATCATGGCTGGTATTCCCAGCCAGGCTGGCCGCAGGGGACGGCCGGCAGCTAGATGGCGGTCTGTGGCTGCAGGGTGGTTGGCGTTGCGTATGCAAGCCTGGGCCAAGGCTCTGGCGCGCTTGGCTTCGTCTTGGGATCTAGGCCAGGGGATCGGGAACGAGTCCGCTCCTCTAGATGCATTCCCTGGCCCCGACGGGGCAGAGGTATTTTCCACCGAGGTTGTAGTGCCCCACGCTGTACCCAACAACGATAGCGCCAGTGCACGCAACCGTCCTCCTAGCCACTGGCTGGAATATGTCCGAGAGCGTTCGCCTTCTCTCTATGGTGCTATTCAGTCTCGAAGCACTGAAGGTGCCGCTCCTCCGATGGATAACCCCGCGCGCACCGGTAACGCTCTTTCGGATTCGATGGCTGGAGTCCCCAGCCAAGATCTTGCCTCCCTGCGCCCGAGTGCAGTTTCCAGGATTGAGCCGCCAGTGCTAGGTGCTCCGGGAGAGCCTATCTCCAGGCTTCCTAGAGAAACTACGGCGCAGGCGACTCCGGCAAACGAGGCCTGGGTCGATGCCAGGGAGAGTCCAAGCACCCAACCGCCGATGACCAGCGCGGCCACAGAGCCAGTTCGAGATAGCTCCCGGCCTGGAGTGATGCGCAGCGAACCGCAGGCCAAAGCCGGTGCCTCGGAACATAGTGCTGTACGGCCCACTATGCACCAAGCAGCAGACCAGAGCCCGGCGAGCAGGGCCGATGCAAGTCCTCCCGAGGGTGCTATGTACGCCAAGCCATCGAGCCCATCTCCGCATCGTATCATGCTCAGGCTTGGCGGGGCGCGAAGTCGTCCGCTCCCCTCTCTTCATCTACCAGATTCCGAGGCTGACGATCCTGCTGTACGCGGTTCGTTCGTGAGTGAGCCCCATGTCAGCACCGCACTCCCGCAAATCCGCGCCCTAGAGCAGCCGCTTGGGGTGAACCTGGCCGAGCACGACGTCGAGAGCAGCAGCGAGCCAACACCAAGTCGGCGACAAGACCGAGTGGTGGTGAACGGTGAATCGTCACGGGGACAAGGGCTGAGCACAGAACCTACACCAGCGCTTCGCAGGGTCGCCCAGAGCCAGTATACACGAGATGTTGAGCGACCTATGCTGGCCCGAGAAGAGCAAGTCGCCGCTTCCCGGCGGGGACAATATAGCGGACTTGAGCCAGAGATAGAGAGGCAGTCTGGGTTAGGTGGCGAGCTCAAAAGCAGAGCGCCCATCTCGCCCCGGTCCACTAGGGTAGCTGGTGCGCCAACAGAGCAGGCAGCTGCAGGCACGGACTTGAGGGCACACACGTGGCCATCCGTGGCTCAGGTGCCCGAGAGTGAGGAGCCAGTCGCCGATCCCTGGCCAACGTTGTCTGAGGCCGATCCGTTGGCGGATCGCTGGGACGAAGAAGACGCCGCGCACCAACGAGCGCTCCATACCCATGAACGACGGCTCAGGCTGGATCGCGAACAGCGAGGGGTTCTATGGAACGAGTAGCCTTTCTCATAGAGGACACCCATGTACGGCTGGGTTGCCTGCTCAACCCTGAGGCACTCGTGTTGCGCCGCATTGCCGGGATTCACACGCGTCGGTCCACCAATGGGCTGGTGACGGGTGTAGGCCTAAGCGACGATCCTGTAGTTTACACGGGAGGTGGTCGCACAGAGCTGGATCTAGATCTCCTCTTTGATGTGTCGTTGGCAGGGTCATCGATATCCACCCTCGACGTACGCGACCTGACTCGAGCTTTCTGGGAGTTGGCCGAGAACAGTCAGGCCGAGGGTATTCGGCTCGGCGATGCCTATGGTCAGCCACCCGTGGTGCGTTTCATCTGGGGCAAGACCTGGAACATCCCGGGGCATGTTGTTGCCGTGGCCGAACGCCTAGAATACTTTACGGCAGAGGGAACGCCCCGGCGATCTTGGCTGCGCATGCGCATGGTGCGAGCCAATGAGCCGGGGGCTTTGCGGCGCGGGGCAGCGCGTCTACCGGGAGGCGTTCTTTCACTGGGGGACGTGGTGTTGCCCGAGGGTAGCCTACGCGTACACCAGATCATTGGGGGAGGCTCTGGAACGGATAGTGGCCTAACCCTGGAGGCGCCCTCCTTTGGCGGATCCTTGCTGCTAGCTGCTGATATCATCGGCGCGGCCCTGGTCAATACGAATGCGGCGCGATTGCTCACGGCCGCACGCGATGGAATAGCCAGCGCGGTAAGAACTCTGGGTGCGCACATTGGCTCGCTCTTCACGGCAGAGGGACGGATAGGCAGAGCCGTGCGCTCGGCGTTGGATCGGATCTCCTCCACGCTGACGACGGCGTGGTCTGCAGCCAAGGAGCAAACCGTGCGAGCATTCAGCGCGGCAGCTGCCACAATAGCTGGGGCGGCACAGCGGGTCTGGGGGGCTTTGCAAGGTGCGCTAACGCCCCTGGGCGCAGCGATCGCCGCAGAGGTCGAGGGTGCTGTGCAAGGGATCCGGCGCGGCGCGACAATGATGGGACAGGCTGTTGCGACGGTGGCTCGGGCTGCCCGCGCAGAGGCCGCACGGGTCATCGCGTCGACTGCCAAAGGGATCGATATGGCCGTAGGTCATGTCCGTCTGGTAATTGACCGGGCAGTTGTGGCCACTGCAGAACTGGGACAGAAGCTGCGTGAGGCACTTGGCCCTGCGCTAGACGATATCGCTGGCGTGTTATCCGCGGCTCGGATGAGCGGGGAGATCGTGACGACGGCCATGGCTCGCATCATCTCTATGCGCCTGCAGCAAGTTGCCGCTGGGGCCGAGTCGCTCTGGTCCGCGGGAAAGACAACTTTAGCTCGCGGCGCTGCCGCCGCCATCAAAGCGATAGCCCAGGCTCTGCACAACATAGCGGCTGCGCGCGAGGCCATGGCCGCAGTACACGTCCGAGAGAGTAGTGCTGTGCTGCAGACAGCACTCGAGCGAACACGTGAGAGCCTTGCCGCGATCCAGGGCGCCCCCGACGAGGAGCAGGTCGATGGTCTGCGCGAGGATCTGGCGTCGGTCAGGGCGGCCGCGGACGTGGTAGAGCTGGCAGCCAAGCCTGCCAAGGGAACCATGCCTGATGAGGGAGTTGAGCCGGATGCCGGACCCCTGTGGATCGACGCATGGCAAGCTCTCGATATGGCTTCAGAACAGCTTGCTACGCCCCAGGCGGCGCAAGCTGTGGCATCGATCGTGGCCGAACTGGGTATCATAGCTGACGCCATACCATCTGTGGAGCAGGCGCAAGAGACTGCCATGATGGACACGATGAAGGATGCGTACTCCCAGGCGGACGTAACGATACCCGAGGCGCCTGTTGATGATACGATACCTATGGGCGAACTGCCGCCGCTGATGGTGCGTTCAGAAGTGACTAGCCGTCGGGTCATCTCAGGCCAGCGGCTGGACCAGTTGGCCTACCAATACTATGGCGACGCCGCCTTCTGGCGCCTACTGGCCCTATTCAACGACGTGGACCACCCCCTGCATTTGCCCACGGGGACGGTCCTGCGAGTTCCGCCTTCCTCCGTTGTGCGTTACACGGGTGACATGCGAGCGGAGAACGATGATCGAGCGCAAATGGGGTGAGCATAGTGCAACGACCGGCACTGTCCCGAACCGAAGTGCTTATTGCTGGCCAATCTCTAGCCGTCGAAGCCTGGCGCTGTTTGAGCCAGGTGCGCGTACAGGAGCACCTGGGATTTCCCGCACAATGCGAGCTGGCATTCCGCGATCCGAGCGCGACATTCGATCCTTGGACATTGGCACCCCCTGGGACAGCATTGCAGGTGGGTATCCGCGACTCGACTATGTCGCTATTTCAGGGAGAGGTGACGGCCATTGAAGTGGTTCATGGCCCGGCTCGTGAGTACGAGGTGCGCGTGCGCGGCTATGATCTGCTGCATCGGCTGCGCAAGCGGCAGCATGTCCGTGCCTTTACCGAGGTGCGCGCTCGAGATATCGTGCGGGAATTGGTAGCTGACCTGGGTCTAGTTGTAGCGGGGACTGAAGCTGGCCCCCTTTGGCCGATCCTGGTTCAGCACCGCCAGTCCGATTGGGACCTCTTGGCGGAGACAACTGAGCAGATCGGATTATATCCGGCCGTGCGAGAGGGCGTTCTACATCTGTTGACCCTGGAAGGAATGGGGGCGACCCTGCCTCTTGACCTGGGCACGTCGCTGCTAGAAGCTTGCTTTGAGATCAACGGCGAACCGCTCTGTCGTTCCGTGACCGCTCAGAGTTGGAACCCTCTGCGCATCGAGTCCTATCGCGGCCAGGCATCAGAGCCAAGGGTGGGGCGTCGAGTGGACGCGCAGTTGCAGCCCGACCGCCTTGGCAGCGATGGCCAGCGTACTCTGGTGCATCGGGAGGCACAGAGCACCCATCATACTTCAGCGCAGGCCCAAGCGGAGTTGGATCGGCGCTTGGCCTATGAGGTTACGATGCATGGGACAGCCGAGGGGGATGCCGCTCTACAGCCGGGGGCGGTGGTAGAGGTGCGAGGCGTAGCCCGCCCATTCGCTGGACGCTATGTTCTCACCACAGTTAGTCACACTATCGATCATGAGTTGGGATACGTCTCCGAGATCTCGACCGTGCCGCCTGCACCGCGTGCATCTAGGGGGGAGACGATTGTGGCGCTTGGCATGGTCACTCGGGTCGATGACCCGCAGAGATTGGGACGCATCCGCGCCACATTGCCTACCTATGGGGATATCGAGACAGAGTGGATGCACGTGCTGACACCGGGCGCGGGAAAAGGCAAGGGGCTCATTGCTATGCCCGATGTGGGAGACCGAGTGCTGATCCTGTGTTCTCACCTGGATCCAGGCCAGGGGATCGTGCTAGGTGGACTATACGGCATGGATGGCAGCCCCGATAGTGGGGTAGAGGGGAACACAGTAAAGCGCTACACCCTTCTGACGCCGGGAGGCCAGAGGGTGACGCTGGATGACGAGCGCCGTACCATATGCCTGGAGGACAGCAACGGAAGCCGCGTCGAGTTGGGCCCGGATCGTGTCCAAGTGCATGCTGCCGTGGATATGCAACTGGAAGCTCCCGGACACTCTGTACTCATCCGGGGGCAAGCGATTGACTTTGAGAGGGGCTAGCCCGGAGAGGGCCGCTGATGAAGATTCTGACTGAGGATGCCTTATTGGTATGTAGACACGAGCTTGGCACGGTGAAGGTCGAGCCTACCCAGGATCTGGTGACCATCGCAAAGCGCAAGATCCTGGTGGAAAAGGACCCGGAGAGCCGCCCTATCAGCAGATGCCCTAATATCGGGGCCACGATCAAACCATGCCAAACGACTCTGCAGGTTCGTGAAGGCTATTCCGACTTGGTCCGCATTGATGGTAAGCGGATCTGCCTGGACACCGTGACAGGCCTGACCGATGGCACTCCGCCCAACACTGTCACTTATGTGGTGCGCGCGCCAGGACAGGATCTTGTTTCGGCCACTGGTACCTGATCGGAGGCTTGATGGTCACTCTGTCGCGCCAACTAATGCCGCGACCCGAACATCGCTATCGCGCCTGGCGCTTTGACTATCCTGGGGCTCATGCTTCGCCCTCAACTCACCCTGCGCCCTCGGTCGATGTCCCGGAAGCGGAAGCAGGCTTGCGTCTTAATGGCCATGGGGGTGTGGCGATGGTGGAGGGGAGCGACGCAATCCGACAGTCCATACTCCTTCTCCTTTCTACCGTACCGGGCGAACGCGTCATGCGTCCCGATTATGGCTGCAACCTTCATTGGCTGCTATTCTCGCCCAATGACGACTCGACGGCTGGCCTGGCCATTCATTATGTGCGGCAAGCTCTTGAACGCTGGGAGCCGCGCATCGACATTCTGAAGCTGGATGCCGAGCGTAACCAGGACTATGCCGAGCGCCTGGACATCACGCTGCACTACCGTGTTCGCGCCATCCAGCAGGTCGAGCAGCTGACCTTTTCACTGAGCCTCACTGGAGAGGAGGACTGATGTCGTTGCCCACGCCAAACCTGGACGACCGAACCTATGAGCAGCTTGTCGAAGAGGCCAAAACCATCATCCAGCGCTCCTGCCCCTCTTGGACTGACCTCTCGGCGGGCGATCCCGGCACAGTCCTGCTGGAGGTCTTTGCGCACCTCACCGAAATCATGATCTATCGCCTCAATCGCGTTCCGGAAAAGGCCTATACCGAGTATCTGAACCTCATCGGGGTGCGCCTTTACCCACCGGCTGCCGCCAGCGCAGTGCTCTCTTTTCGACTTAGTCAGCCTTCTACGCAGATTGTGGAGATCCCGAGGGGCACGCGGGTGACGGCAAGCCGCACGGCTGCCAGCGAGGGTGAGCCGCCCGTCTTTACGACGAGCCGCGCAGCCACGATCCCAGCAGGGCAGACCCAGGTGGACGTGGTGGCCCATCACTGTGAGCTGATCGAGGGAGAGTTGGTGGGTATCGGCACAGGCCTGCCCGGCTTGGCCCTTCAAGCGCGTCGCCCACCGATCATCGCTCCTACAGGCGATGCCTTGGACCTGATGGTGGGTGTCGAGGCCATACCTGAGGAGTTGGATGACCAGAGCCCGATAGTCCAGTACCAAGGCAAACCCTATCGCTTGTGGAGCCAGGTGGATCGGTTTGTGGACATTGGAGCCGATCCGCACGTTTACGTGGCTGACAGAATGGCTGGAAGGATTACTTTTGCGCCAGCAGCGCGTGTGTCCAGGACCGATGGAACCATCGATCTCGCGCCCAGCGCGCTGGGCGCCGTGCCATCGGCCGGGCGCGAG
>CAYQDH010000060.1:15794-17009 GCA_964416075.1 uncultured Anaerolineales bacterium
ATCCGCCTGTGGTACCGGCGAGGTGGGGGGCCGCAAGGAAATGTGCCGGCGCATACGATTGAGACTCTGCGAGAGCCAATAGCCGGTATCCTCGTCACAAACGAGCAACCTGCCACCGGTGGACGAGATGCCGAGGACTTGGCAAACGCGCTGGTTCGTGGCCCGCAAGAACTGCACGCCCTACAGCGCGCCGTAACGGCCCGTGACTTTGAGCTGATCGCCCTGTATAGCTCGCGAGCCATTAGCCGTGTCAAGGCCCAGACCCAGGCCGCGCTATGGACCTTTGCGGTTCCCGGTACAGTGGAGATTCTGCTGGTTCCCGAACTGCCCGGCGGCGTCCGAGCCGTCGAGGTTGGAGCTGGGCGTCGCATCCGCGCGGCGGAGCTGATCGATCACCAGTCCCCGGTTGTGCGCGACCAGGTTCAAAAAACCCTAGATGAGCGCAAGCCTCTTGGCACAACCTGCCTGGTACATTGGACGCGCTACAAGACCGTGCAGGCATTGGCTCGGATCGTCGTACGCCGGCAAGAGAACCCCCTGGACGTGCGAGAACGTGTGAATGAGCGCCTATACCAGACTATTAGCCCGCTGCCCACCCCGCTTAGCCCCGAGGGATGGACCTTTGGCCAGGCCCTACGCGCCTCGCACATCTATGATATCGCACTCACCGAACCGGGGGTGTTGTGGGTTGACCAAGTGCGCCTACGCGTGGCAGAGGTGCCCGACCAAGCCGTGACCACCCTTTGGGCCGATTCGTACCAACCACATACTTGGTATGCAGGAAGCGGATCGAGCCTATTTAGGTCCCTCGACGACGGAGATGGATGGGAGCCTGTGGGACAGTTTGGTGGGGTCATTGGCGGTTCTGAGGACACGGAGCAAGTACGAGCTGTCCGCGCTCACCCAGACCGCGCCGGCCTGCTGGCCGTAGTCACCAAGCTAGTCAACCAGCCGGGCTCCAAGGTGTACATCTCCATCGATGCGGGCGAGTCATGGCTGGATGCGACCCATACATTCGCCTTTGACATCAATGATGCTGCGTGGACTCTGCGCGATCAAGCCCCTGTACTGCTATTGGCTGGCGATGTGGGCCTCTACGAGCTGACTCTCCGTCCCGATACGGGACCCGTTCAAGTTTTGGTGGACAGAAATGCGCAGGATCTAGGCTTCTATGCAATCGCGGTCTCGGTGGATGTGCGCGGGCAGACCAGCGTC
>CAYQDH010000061.1:0-16827 GCA_964416075.1 uncultured Anaerolineales bacterium
GCCACCGGTCTTTGTATTCTGCCGCTTGTCGCCAAGCTCAAGGCACCTCTGGTGGGATGCATTGGCTGACATGCCAATGTCCGCCAACTTGCGCGACCTTGGCCCCAAAATGAGTTCGTCTCTGGCCACCGATGCCACGGGCCGTGCCCAGTATCTTACCGCGGCTCGACGATAAATCGGATGGCTGTTCTCTCTTGCTCACCAATGGTTACATCAGCAAATGTGGGAATACACACGATGTCTATTCCCTCCAGCGCAAGATATCCGCGGGCGATTGCTGTGGCCTTGGTCGCCTGATTTACGGCTCCTGCACCGATGGCCTGTACCTCGGCATGACCCTTCTCGCGGATGACCCCTGCGATAGCACCCGCAACGGCGGCTGATCTGGAGTGAGCGGACACTTTGAGGATGGTGGTTGTCGTTGCGCCAACAGTGTCCATGCTAGATTTCTCCTTATTCCTCATTTCCCCCATGAACAAGCAACAAGCAAGACCAGTCTGCGTTGCCACGAATCCGCGAGGAGCGGCTCTGCTAATGTTCATGGGTTGAGGGACATCGCGACCCAGCGACACGGCTGTCGTCACAGGCAGCACTCTATTTCTATTATAACATATTACATACTTTTTGTATATGTTTTTTTGAAGGAACTGTACCTGTCTGCAATCTACAGCCGTTCACGATAGCACATCTGTACGTCGCTGGCTAGACCACTCCATCCAGGATCATCACCGCATCCTCCCAATGCCCGGGCACCGAAAACCACTGCGACCTTGCCTCAGGGAACGGCTTGCCCAGGTTATTGCCGGTCGGGTACGTGCCTGCCTCTCGTTGCTCGCCGTCGCGTGGGTTAACCCACGTTACCACAACCTCACGGGTCAGGATCTTGTCCAGGTGGATTAGCACGTGGCATTGACTGGCCAAGTATAGCATAGCGCAGGTGCTATCGGTGCTGCGCAAGGCCACATTCAGCGTGCGCTCGCTACTCACCCCGCTAGCATATAGCCCTTGGTCCGGCACCATGTTCCACCATGCACGAGAGGTAGCCACTGTCTTGAAAATGCTCATCTGCCGCGCGCCCGGCGTGTCAAAGGTCGTTGTCCAGTGGGGCTCCATGCGCCACATCTGGTCCTGGCCATTGGTAAAAGAGCCGCCTGCCATAAAGGTCCACCACGCCTGCCGCCGCACCACCAGAGGCGTGATCGGCCCCTGGGGATATTCGGGACCATTCTCATAGGCGCCCTCGCCCAGGACGACCGGCTTGCGTGGCCACAGCAGTGTATCCGCAAGCACGGCGGGATAGACCTTGGCCCATTCGGTCCAGGTCTCGATCATGTTGGCGTCCAACCAGTCGTCCTGATGAAAAAACTGCGCCGAAGAACGCCAGCCGCAAGGGTGATAGGTGATCACGTGGCTGCCGCCATCGCCCTCGCGCAAACCGCGCGCCAGGGCGCGCCAGGTGTCCTCGCTTCCGGTAGGGATGCGGTCGCCGCCATTGATCCACACGATATTCGGCTGGTCCTTGTAGCGCTCTCCCAGCCACCGCCCATAGGCCCGTGCGTTCTCCGGATTGAGTACCGCCGTATCATTGACATAGTATCCCCAGGTCGGCAACATCCCCAATACCAGCCCCCGCTGGGCGGCTGCTTCCAATAGGTAATCGACGTACTGGAAATAGGCCGGGTTGGGCTGTTCCGGCCCCGCCAACCAGGGCCGATCTCCGGCATCGTTCGCGCCGGGCATTTTATCCTCAAAACCTGTGCCGCCGCCCCAGGCCAACACCCCCTGGATTACTGTAAACCCTTTCTCTGCACGATCCTGCAGGTATTTTTCCGCATCCGCCCGCGCATAGCGCGCAAAGAGCGGCCACGCTGTGTCCCCCAGCCAGAAAAAGGGATGCCCCTGGGCATCCACGAAATGGCGACCGTTCTCGCTCACGCGAATCGGTCCTGCCTTTACAACCCCTCGTTCTGCCAGCCCCATGACCATCCTCCTATGCCAAAAATCCTGCCTGGTTCTTCTCGCCGCAACGTCCGCACTCTGCGGAAGCGGGAATATACAAAGCCCTGAACGAACCGTGTGGCCTCCTTGACGAACGGCGCGGGCGGACCCGTCAGGCCCGGATCATAAAGCAAGGCTGTTGCACTGTCAATGATTATCGGCAGGGATATATCTGGGCTTCTGTGTGCCACACAAGGATGCCTTGGCTACAACTGCCGACAGTGTGCTCACAGAGGCCGGGAATATCCGCTTGCCGAGCCCGCTTGCCTGTGGTATGCTGCGGGCGCAGTGCCTTGCAGTCGCCAAGTAATGCAGCCGCAAAGTAATGCAGCCGCAAAGTAATGCGGGCGCAAAGTATTGCGGGCGCAGTTTCCCAAGTAATAGGAGGATGCTATCTCGTGGAACCAACAACCATCCCTGATCCGGACCGTGAAACGCTGCTGGCCATCTATCGCCAGATGCTAACAATACGCCGCTGCGAGGAGCAGCTTGTCAAGGCCTTTGCCGCGGGTGAGATACTTGGCGCCTGCCACACCTACATTGGCGAGGAGGCGGTGGCCACTGGGGTCTGCGCCCACCTACGTGTCGACGATGTGGTGTTCAGCACGCACCGCGGCCACGGCCATGCCCTGGCCAAGGGGGTCAGCCCGCGCGAGCTGATCTCAGAGCTCTTGGGGCGGGCTACTGGCGTTTCGGGCGGGCGTGGTGGGAGCATGCACCTCTTCAAGCCCGAGATTGGGCTCATGGGCACCAGCGGCATCGTAGGCCCAAGTATCCTGCTAGCCGCGGGGGCCGCCTACACCTACAAGCTGCTCAAGAGCGACCGCGTGGCGGTGGCGTTTTTCGGTGATGGGGCGGTCAGTAACGGAGCTTTCCACGAGGGCTTGAACCTGGCCAGCGTGTGGAAGCTGCCCGCCCTCTTTGTGTGCGAGAACAACCTGTATGCCACCGAGGTGCCCTTTGCCAAGGCCACGGCGAATCCCAGCGTGGCCTCACGGGCGTCGGCCTATGGATTGCGCGGTGTGGAGCTGGACGGCAACGATGTCCTGGCCATCTACCGTGCGGCGGGAGAGGCGGTGCGGGCCGCCCGCGCCGGAGAAGGCCCCACCCTCCTGGAATGCAAGACCTATCGCACCCGCCCCCATTCTGAGGGGATGCGTGACTCGGGCTATCGCACGCGCGAAGAGATCGAGAGCTGGCGGACGCGCGACCCCATCGATCTCTTGCAGAACAAGCTGCTCGGCGAGGGACTGGCTAGCGCGGCCGAGCTACAGCATATCGATGCCGAGATCTCTGCCCAGGCCGTGGAGGCACACGTCTACGCTCAGAACAGCCCATGGCCCGACCCGAGCACCGTGGCCGAACACGTCTATAGCTCGTGCAATCCAGAATGAGGGATGTCAACATGCGAGAACTGACCTATGTCGAAGCGGCTCGCGAGGGCCTGGCCGAGGAGATGGCCCGCGATCCCTCTGTTTTTGTCGTGGGCGAGGGAATCGGCGCGCGAGGCGGGAATTTCAACACTACCACGGGGTTGTACGATCTATACGGCCCCGAACGCTTGCGAGACACACCCATCTCCGAGCGCGGCTTTACCACGCTCTGCACGGGGGCGGCCCTTGCTGGGGCGCGCCCGGTGGTCGATTTCATGTTCCTCGATTTCGTTCTCGATGCCATGGGCGATATCATCCACCAGACAGCCACAATGCAATGGATGAGCGCTGGACGGCTCAAGATGCCCATCGTGCTACGCGGGTGTATTGGTGTGCTTGGCTCGTTTGCAGCCCACCATTCGGCCAACTTTTACCCGGCGCTAATGCATATCCCCGGCTTGCGGGTAGTGCTGCCCACCACGCCTTATGATGCCAAGGGCTTGCTCAAGACGGCGATCCGCTGTGATGATCCCGTCTTTTTTCTGGAGCATCGAGGCTTGCTCAACCTCAAGGGCCAGGTACCCGAGGGTGAATATCTGATCCCCTTTGGTCAGGCCGCCATCGCCCGTGAGGGCAGCGATGTGACGGTCGTGGCCATCGCTTACATGGTACCCCTGGCCCTGCGGGCCGCTGAGGAGCTGGCCAAGGACAATATCTCGGTTGAGGTGATCGACCCCCGCACCCTGGCTCCCCTGGATATC
This sequence comes from uncultured Anaerolineales bacterium, assembly GCA_964416075.1. GTDB lineage: Bacteria > Chloroflexota > Anaerolineae > UBA1429 > UBA1429 > CAYQDH01. The sequence goes on from CAYQDH010000061.1 coordinate 4,133, forward strand.
GATAGCATCCTGGCATCGGTGCACAAGACGGGCCGTTTGCTGGTGGTGGATGAGGACTTTGCTCCTTGTGGCGTCGCAGGGGAGATCGCTGCCCAGGTGCAGGATCGCGCCTTTGACGACCTGGATGCGCCCATCCGTCGCCTCAATGGCGTCTTTGGTCCCGCGCCGTACAGCCAGCCCTTGGTGGCAGCGATGACCCCCAATGCCGCTGCCATTACCGCCGCTATTCACGATCTCTTGGCCGAATAAGGAGGGGACCATGGCTTATCAGGTAGTCATGCCCCGCCTGGGCTGGGCGATGGAAAAAGGACGCTTGGTCGAGTGGCTGAAACAGGAGGGCGACCCGGTGCAGGTAGGGGATATCCTCTTCACCGTGGAGAGCGAAAAGGCGGTGCAAGAGGTGGAGGCGTTGGAAAGCGGCACGCTGCGTCTGGTGCCGGATTCGCCACCCCCCGGCACTGAGATGCCCGTTGGCACGCCGTTGGCCTACTTGCTCAAGGGCGGCGAAGAGATGCCTTCCGGTCGACCCGGGCCGGCTACCGGGCAACCGAGCTTGCCTGGCCCAGCAACGACGGCCAAGGTACCCGAGCCCCCAGTTCCACCAGTCGAGATTCGCACATCCACGGTGGCTGGCCCTCAGCGAGGCAAGCAGGTGGCTATCAGTCCCCGCGCGCGGCGTGTAGCCCGCCAGCTCGGACTGGATTGGACCGCTATCCGCGGCAGTGGCCGCACGGGCCGCATCGTCGAGCGTGACATTCGTCGCGCTGCGAGTGAAGCGGCCCAAACATCCCCCGTGGCGCCAGCGGGGCCAAAGCCGATTACGCGGCCTGCCCAGCCCGCATGGGGGGCTAGCAGCGCAGCGACGGATCTCGGCGCGCGGCCCGCATCCGTAACCCTGCACACCGAGGCCGACGCCACTGAGTTGCTTGTTCTGGCGGAACGCTTGGCCTCCACATGGCCGGCCAGCACCCTCAAGGTGAGCGCCTCCTCGTGCTTGATGTGCAAGCTGGTCGGCTTGGCTTTGCAGGAGCATCCCCTGCTCAATGCTTCCTTGCAGGATGGTCGCATCGTCCTCCACCGCCCCATACATCTCACGGTGGCCATGGAAGGCGAGGGGATCTTTCGCTGGCCGGTCATTCGCGATGTGTCACAGCTAAGCGTGCAGCGCATCACTGAAGAGGCCAATCGCCTGCAAGAGCACGTCCGGGCCGGCGCGCTGTCGCCCGAGGAGATGCGCGGGGGCACCTTTAGCTTGATCGACCTGGGCGAGTATGGTGTCGATGCCTTTACCCCTCTGATCATCGCGCCCCAATGCGCTGTGTTGGGGCTAGGGCGCATCACTCTGGCGCCGTCCGTCCACGAGGGGAGCATCGTGCCGCGCCACAAACTTGGCCTGAGCCTCACCTTCGACCACCGCATCGTGGATGGGGCCCCCGCCGCGCGTTTCCTAAAGATGGTAAGAGAGTATGTGGAACAGCCCTATCTCTGGCTATTCCGCTGACGAGGATCCGCATGGGGAGGAGTAGGACGAATAGATCGTGGGCCCAACCCTGATCGTTGATGGCGGAACCACGTCGTAGATGCCTTTCGGCGACGGGTTCCGCCGACCCGCGGCCGGTCGCTTGGGCCAGGGTTACTTTCCAGGTCTATAGCTACTCTTGCGGCCCGGCGCCACTATTATTGCTAATACTCAAGAGGGCCCAACAAAGTAGCAGGCCGACGATCGTCAGACTGGCGATCATGATCGTTCTCCTTGGTTTTGTGTTGGGCGTTCACACGCCACCATGGAGAAGGTCGGGCGTGGTCCGCTTGGTGGCGACCTCCTTCTCCACTCATTAAGACTGTAGAAAGAGAAAATAGTTCCGCCCCAAGACGGATGTAAATATATTCATCTTGAAAGTATGCCCATGGGGGTCGCGAGGAATCAGCCAGGCTCATCTGCTATCCTGGCGGACGAACGGTACGGTGATTCTGTCGCAAACTATTGCGGGGCAAAGTATTGCGGGGCAAAGCATTGCGGCGCAATGCCTTGCGGCGCACTTGATTATGGGTGTAATTCCACCGTCGCCAGGACGATCGTGTCTTGGCCATTCGCCAGCTTGACCCGCTGCGCACTCTCTCCATCGTAGAGGCCGACCAGTAGATGCACTTTTGTGCCGCCTCGTGCTGTGGGGCTGATAAACAGACCATGTCGCTCACGCACCGTCTCGCCGACCGCCCAGGTGTTGGATGGGCGCTCATCCGTGCCCAGCACGGCATCGTGCTGGCCGAGCAGCGTGCCCGAGTCATCCACCGCGTGCACAAAGATCTTGTACACCTTGTCCAGCGGTCTCCCCGTCTCCCAGGCGAGCTCCAGCGTACAAGCTCCCTCGGGTGGCACCTGCGCGCTCCACCGCGCCTCGCGGAGGCTGACGCTATTCTCAAAGCGATCCTCGCGAGCCGCCCGTTCTGATACTGGGCTCGGATAGGCATAAGCCAGGTAGAGCGTATCTCCCTGCCACTCCCCTCCAGCGGGATAGAGGCTCGTATCGAGCCAGGCTTTGAGGGGTGCATTAGGCCCATAGGTCCCCTGGTAGAGGACAAACCAGAACCTCTGGTGGTTCAGGGAATCACTGTGGATGCGATCGGCAATGCGCTCCACCGGCTCGATGATGGGATCCCAACGCATAGCATAAGACCAGCGGGGATCCTGCGCGACCCTCAGGTTCTCATACCAACCTGCTCTGGCAAGCACATTGAAATAGACCAGGTCTTCGGGCGCAGCATGGGCTCGCAGGTACGTATGATCGGCCGTTGGGTCGAAGGGATCCACCACCTCCAGCGTCTTTTCGTAAACAAAGCGGGTGCTCGTCGGCGCGTAGACCAAGCCTAGGACCAGCAGCGCAATAGGAAGGGCCGGCCACCAGCGGTGGGTCAGACGGTCAAGCGCCCAGGCCAGGGCCAGCCCCAGGAAAGGGGCTGCCATAACAAGATAGCGGGGCGCAAACCAGCGCGCTGCCTGTGAGCCATAAGCGATGCCCACGACGTTGACCACAATAACGATCCCAGGCAGGGCGAGTTTGCCCAACTCGTTACGCTTCCAGGACCCTGCCAGCAACCCGAGCCCCAACAAACTCGCCAGAAGCAACAAGGGCTGCCCACGTGTCTTGTAGGCGAAGACCAGTCCCTGCAAGGTGGGCCGCAGATATCGCCAGGTGCCGACGAGTGGATTGCTCCCCGCCGCCGCGCCCGCGCTCACCCGGGTCTGCACCGTTTCTCGCGCAGTCCATAGCCACGGCATATAGGCCGCCAGGGCCAGCAACCCCAACAACAGCAACCGCGGAATATGCTGTGGCCTGCGTAACGCTGCATACAGCCACAACGCACCGAGGGCCCACACGGTATAGTAGAGAGTGTACAGGCCAACCACAGTACTTAAGAGAAGGCCCAAGTCGTTCGTCCAGTGGGGTCTAGCTTCGTCGCGCAAGATGAACCAGGCCGCGGCCAGGGCCGGCAACGCAGCCAGCGCGTACATGCGCGCCACCTGGCCATAGTAAACCGACAGCGGCCACAGTGCGGCGAATAAGGCCGCGAGCAGGGCGGTCCGTGTTCGCCCCGACCATAGCCTGGCGACGGCATAGGTGAGGGGCACTGCGGCCACGCCAAATACGACCGATAGCGCGCGTATGCTGGCGGTGCTCTTGCCAAAGACCAGCCAGAGCTTGAGCACAGCGACATAGAGAGGCGGATGCCATTCCGCGCTCGCAATGCGCCACAGGTCGGTCCAGGGCAGGCTGGCATGGGCCAGGCTCCACCCTTCGTCCCAACGCAGCACCGGGTCGGCTAGCCGATAGAGCCGCACCGCCAAGGCCAGAACCGTCATCAGGCCCATCCAGAACAGAGGTTGGCGGCACGATCGCTCCCAGATCAGGCGAATAGCTTCCAGGCCTACAGGCGGTGAAGCTACAGGGTGATCCCCCTGCGCTGGATGAGAGGTTGCGGTTTTGTTGAACCATGTTCGGTTGTCGCGAGTTGGTGAATGCATCGCCTTCATTGTACCTGCCACTGGCGGGCCCAGTCGTCATCATCGGCCACGCCAAGGCGCCTCAATACGAATTGGAAAAACGACACCCCGCCCATAGAGCGGGGTGTCGTGGCTTGGTCTCGATTACCTAGTAGCCGATGGAATAACTGACGTTGACCCCGCCAACATAGTTGTAAACCTTGAGCTGGTATGTCGCTCCGGCCAAGGGCGAAAAGGAAACCTCCCCATTTCCCCCAACCTTGGTCACCTCCCCTTGGGGGCCATAGATGGCCATGCCGACACCCTTGGCCATGATACGATCGTAGGGGCTGAAAGCAACATTCAAAGTCACCGGCGTGCTGGCCGAAAAGCTCATGGCATAGCTGGCAAAGGCGCCGCCATTATTGCCGACCAAGCTGCCCGTGACGGGCCATTTGGACACGGCGAGGGGAGCTGCTGCGCCAGGCTGCACAGGCACAACAGCGCTTCCATTTGGTTGCACAGGTGCAACCATGTTCGGCGCTGTGGGAACCCCCGACACAGGATCGGGGCCGGTCCATCGGCCCAGCGATGTGAGGCTGGCATCGTCCAGGTAAACATTGTTATCCTGGCTGCGATAGTCTGGATAGGAATAAGCAAAGACGGTCACCGTCGACCTAAGAGCTTTGGCTTCCACGCTCAACAACTGCCATGCATCGTAAGCATTCACTTCAGGCGACCAGATAATGGCCGCACTCTTGGCATCCGTGCCCCCCATGGGATCTATCCCTATCCGCAGGTGCATCGGCGACGGGTCGCCCGAGGTGGCCTTGGAGCAATTGCCCTTTTTCTCGTTATCGCATGACCAGGTCATGACCCACATATCAAAGCGCAAGCGATCGCCCACCCGGACGCCGCCGACTTGCTGAAAGACCCCCCCTTCAAAGTTGCCGTAGCTGTGAAAGTATTGCTGCGCCAACTCGCCGGAATGCACACGGTTGCCGGGGTATTCGTAGTAGAAAGCCGCCTTGTACTCGGGAGCCAGGCGATAGCCGATCCTCGTCTCGTACGGCGCCCCCTCATAGTAGTAGGGCACCCAGGGAGCGGCGATGCGGCAATTCTCTTTGACGGCCATGGGTACATAGGGCCGTTCAAAACCCGGGTTCTGCAACAGATTCGGCCCCTGAGCTTGAACGACCAGAGCTCCCGAGAGCAACAACAAGACACATGCCGAGAGCACCATCAACACACGCACTATATACCCTCTCCGTCGTAGCATGGATCATCCTCCGATGTTTGCGTTAGCCAGGTCTGGCTAGCCAAGTATGGCTGGCCGAGTGCTGCATACCTTGTATGCATAACCCTTGGTCGTGTCAAATATCGCCAAGGAGCAGGATCCATTCATGACCTGGACCTATTTTTGCCAGTGATGAGACTGGCAATCAGCGCCCCGATCACGACCGCGACCCCCAACAGGTACCAGAATGGCCAGTTCGACGAGGAGGGAGTTCTGGTGGCTGGAGTGAGCGCACTTACAGTGGTCATCGGCTCGGGCATCGCGGTCGGCGCCACCGTGCCTGCAGCAGGTGCGTCGGTAGGCGTCACCGTGGCTGTAGGCAGCGCCGTATTGGTGGGTAACGCAGTCGCGGTCACCGTCGTGGTGGGTGAGGGGGTCGCAGTGGGCAATGGCGTGTCGGTGGGAGCCGGCGTGTCCGTGGGCACTGGTGTAGCCGTAGGGGGGTCGGTGGGCAGCGGCGTGTTGGTTGGCCGGCGGGTGGCCGTCGGCGGCGGCGCCACCACCTGCAGCACGGCATCGTCGATATAGACGTTGTTATCCTGGCTGCGGAACTCGGGATAAGCATACACAAAGACGGTCACGGTCGAGTTCCTGGCCACCGCTTCCACCTGGAAAAGATGCCAGGTATCATAGGCGTTCTGCTCAGGCGACCAGGCGACATCGGGGTCCAAAGCGTTCAGGCCGCCCCTGGTGTGGATGCCGATGCGAAAGCGCATCGGAGAGGGATCGCCCGAGGTGGCCTTGGCGCAATCGCTCTTTTTCTCGTTGTCGCACGACCAGGTCATGCCCCACAGCTCAAAGCGCAATCGCCCGCCCACGGGGACGTTGGACACCTGTTGGTACACGCCTCCCTCAAAGTTGCCAAAGCTGTGGAAATACTGTTGTGACAACTCTCCGGAGCGCACGCGGTTGCCGGGATAGTCATCGCGGAAAGCGGCCTTGTACTCGGGCGCGAGACGATAGCCTTCTTTCGTCTCATCCGGAGAGCCCTGGAACCAATAAGGTGCCCAGGGCGCAGCGGTGCGGATATTCTCCATACCGGCCAGGGCGACATAGGGGCGCTCAAAGCCCGGGTTCTGCAGCAAGTTGGCGCCTTGGGCCTGGGCCATGCCCCCGGGCACAGTCAGGACGGCCAAGGTTAACAAAGCTGCCAGCCATGCCACATACCAACCCAAGCGCAGGAAAGTAGCCCTCATGCTCCTCCTTCGTCTCCATCCATCGCAGCACCTATCGCCAGGCGCGCTGTATCTTGAGCGCCGCCTGTATGACGTCATCCATATCCCTCCGGGTTCCCAAGAGATTGCTCTGGAAGAACCACAATCCACGCTGGCAGGCCTCGCGGGCGACCGGGCAATCCGCATGCACCTGGGGCAGTCCCAGTCTGTTAGCAATATATGCGGTGCGTTCCACGACCACCTTCGTCTCGGAGAGGGGCTCCAGATAGCCATTGCTCACCGGCACCCCTTCGGCGCGCATGGCCGCGCCAAACTCCCGCGTCGTGCGCCCGCCAAACTGCTCGGGCTCGTACCAGATCTTGAAGAGATGGTAGGCATTGCGGGTTACCCGCGGGTCGTTCTGCAGGGGCTGTAATCCCTTGACCTCGCTCATCGCCTCGGCGAGGTAGGCGGCATTCGCAGAGCGAAGCTCGGCCTGCTCGTCCAGACGGGTCAATTGGACGCGCAATACCGCGCCCGCCCATTCGGAGAGGCGATAGTTGCTGGCCAGGGTGACGTGTCCATACCACTCGCCGTGGCGTTTGCGGCCCACGTTGGCCACCGACCAGCACTTTTCTGCCCAATCCTCATCATTACTGATGATCATCCCGCCTTCGCCGCCCGTAATGTTCTTGCTCGCCTGGAAGCTAAAGCAGCCCATGTCTCCAATGGCGCCCACCTTACGGCCCTGCCAGATCGCCCCATGGGCCTGGCAGGCATCCTCGATCACCAACAAGCCGTGTCGCCGAGCAATCGACTGGATGGCGTCCATATCCGCCGGTTCGCCAGCGATGTGCACCGGCATGATCGCCTTGGTGCGGGGCGTGATGGCCGCTTCGATCTGCGAGGGATCCATGTTCCAGGTACCGGGCAGGATATCGACGAAACGGGGCAGCGCACCCACCAACAGGCAGGCGTTGGCTGTGGCAATAAAGGTGTAGGGTGTGGTAATGATCTCATCCCCCCAATCGACCCCCGCGGCGCGCAGACAGACCTCCAGCGCAGCGCTGCCATTGGTCACTGCCACCCCGTACTGGGCATCGTGGTAGGCGGCAAACTCGTGTTGCAAAGCCTCCACTTGGGTGCCGCCCGGCGCATACCATCCTCCGGAGCGGAGGGTGTCTAGCAATGCTTTTTCCTCGTGCTCGTCCCACTGGGGCCACGACGGATAGGGCTCGCTGCGCAGCGGTGCGCCCCCGTCAATCGCCAGCTTTTCGCTCATCGTCCGCTCTCCTCGCCTGTGTAAGAATTTCACATCGGGACCTACAACACCTAATCTATTGCAGAGGGCGCGCTGCGTCAACTAGGGTGGGTGTGCGGGTATGTAGTGGGCCTACTGACTTGCGCGCCTGTCACAAGAGGCTAGAATAGCCGCCGGGCTATGTTCCGGGAGTTTCTGCCATATGATGTCTAGGTCCGAGGAGATAATCGACGATGTCCGATTCCCCGTTTATCAATCAAATCGCCCTGCCCGATGGCCGCTCGGCGACCATCCGACCTCTGCAAGCCGGCGACGTGGAGGCTTTGGGCACCCTGTTCCTCAGCCTGTCACCCGAGACGAAAAGGGTCTATGGCCCGCATCCTTTTGATCGTCCTACCGCTGAGAGGCTATGTGCTTCGATCGACCCGCAAAAGACGATCCGTTTTGTGGCTGTGGTCGACGATGGAACACCGGGCGCTCAGATCGTCGGCTATATGATCCTTTCTCGCGAAACCTGGCCCGACGATTCCAAGCGCCTCGGCGATAGGTTGCAAGGTGTGCCCTATGCCTCCTTTGCCCCTGTACTCGCCGACGCATACCAGAGCCAGGGGTTCGGCTACAAGATGGCCCAGCATGTCATGGCGTCGGCGAGGGCGTGGGGCCTGAGCAAGGTGGTACTCATGGGCGGCGTGCGCAGCGATAACCCGCGCGCGCAACGACTCTATGTGAGGCTCGGCTTCCGTCGCGTGGGGGAGTTCTGGGCGGGCAATCCACCCTTGTGGAATTACGATATGATCTTGGACCTCTAGAGGTCTTTTGACGTCGCGGACTCGCTGTGTTATCATCGCTCGTCATTGTGGGCGATGGAGTGGCTTGCCATAGCATGGCCTGCCACTCCATCGCAATCCATTCCACCCGAGGAGAGCATAGAACGCGCTATGAAGATTACCGAGATCAGGACCGGCGAGGTTTGGGGACACGGGTACTCTTGTTATGTTCGTATCTATACCGACCAGGGGCTCACCGGCACGGGCGAATGCATCCACGGCGGCGGTGGGATTCAGGGCATTATCGCCTCCTTGGCTCACACGATCCTGGGCGAGGATCCCATGAATGTCGATCGCCTGTACGAAAAGATGCGCCGCTCGCGCGTGTTTGATGGCGCCATGGCCGGGAATTTCGTCACGGCTATGACCGGCATCGAAATCGCCCTCTGGGACCTGGTGGGGCGAGCCACCGGCTTGCCCGTCTATGCTCTGCTGGGCGGCAAGTTCCGCGACAAGATTCGCATGTACTGCGATTGCCACGCTGGCGGCGACGATTCTCCCCAGGCCAACGCTGACAAGGCCAAAGAGGTCGTCGACCTGGGCTTTACGGCGATCAAGTTCGATATCGATGATCTGAGGAGCCCGGCCAAATACGACGCCTTTAACCACACCGTCAGCAATGCCGAGCTAGACGCCATGGTGGCCAAGGTTCGTGCCATTCGCGAGGCCGTCGGGCCTCACATCGACGTGGCGATGGACCTCCATGGCCGCTACGATACCCATTCGGGCATTCGCATCGCCAAGGCATTGGAAGAGTTCCGGCTGCTCTGGCTGGAGGAGCCCGTGCCTCCGGAGAACATCGATGCCATGCGCGAAGTGAAGCGCAGCACCACCACGCCCATCTGCGCCGGTGAGAATATCTATCTGCGCTGGGGGTTCAAGGACCTGCTGGAGAAGCAGGCAGTGGATATCATCATGCCCGACCTGCCCAAGTGCTGTGGCTTGTCCGAAGGGAAAAAGATCGCCAGCATGGCCGAGGTCTACTATATCCCAATGGCCCCGCACAATGTCACGGGTCCACTGGGCACCATCGCCTCGTGCCACTGCTGCGCCGCGATTCCCAACTTTCTCGTGCTAGAGTGGCACTGGTTGGAGCGGCCTCATTGGCACACCCTGGTACAGGCCGATCCACCACTCATCCAGAACGGCTATATCACGTTGAGCGATCGCCCGGGGCTGGGCGTAGAATTGAACGAAGAAGCGGCCGAAAAGCACCTGCGACCGGGCACTCGCCTCTTCGCCTAACCTTTTTCGGGTATGGGGTGGATCATGCGGCAGGCTTGGTCCACCTCGATCGAGGGACTATGAAACGTAGATGCGCGGAAATGGAAAAGGACTATCCATCGTTGCTCACCCTGCAAAGGGTGAGCTGGGATATCAATTTTCCCGATCGTGAATTCTACGAACATATCTTTTACACCTCTCTGGCCACAGCCGTGCGGCGAGGCGATGTCTACGTCTACGAGATCGATGACCAGATCGTTGGCTGGCTGTGGCTAGATTGGGGCACCCCTCGCACCTGTCATATTCGTCACATCCAGGTGGCGGAAGGTCACTGGGGTCAGGGCTTGGGGCGCACCATCCTGGAGGATGCGATGACCCTGGCCGCCGCTCGGGGACGCAGGAGCTTGACGTTGGCGGTCACCAAGTCAAACAAGCGTGCCATGACGCTCTACGATCATGCGGGGTTGGTGCTCGATCAGGACCAGGGCGACCGCCAGACGATGCGCATCAAGCTGAATGCGGACTAGAGGCTCTCCGCCTACAGATCGACGTCTACGGTGCGGTCCTGAAAAGTGACACGATCCCCGTGGTGCAGTTTTCGGCTGCGATGGGTTTCCACCACGCCGTTGACCGAGACCTGGCCATCCTGGATGAGGTGCTTGGCTTCGCCACCCGAGCGCACGAATCCCACCAGCTTCATGAACTGATCCAGCCGAATGGTATCTGTTGCAGCGCGATCCTGCTCTTGCATGGGGCTCCTCTCCGCTGATTTGACCTATCCTGAAGCGCCGCACATTAGTTCCAGAAAACTTGCATATAGCTCCCAAAAACACGAGCCAGCCCAGATATGAAGGGATGGCTCGTGTTTTATACCCTATCGTGTCGTAGGGCGGCGATGCTCGTCATCTAGGACGCTCTCGCCGCCTCGGGCGGTCATTACGCTTGCCGATTACCCAGGCGCACCTGCATCTCGCGGAGTTGCTGGCGCAAGCGCTCGGGCAGCCGGTCGCCGAACTTGGCAAAGAACTGCTCGATATCGGGTACTTCGGCTTGCCACTCATTCTCATGTACGGTAAGCAGTTCCTTTATGTACTCGTCTTTCCAGGTGAGCCCGGTCAGATCGAGATCGCGCTCGTAAGGTAGGAGGCCAATCGGCGTCTCACGGCCCTCGACCTTGCCATCCAGGCGCTCACACATCCACTTGAGTACACGGCTATTATCGCCAAAGCCGGGCCACAGCCACCTGCCTTCGGGGCTCTTGCGGAACCAGTTCACGTAAAAGATCCGCGGAGCCTTGTTGCCCAGGCGATCACCCATCTCGAACCAGTGCGCGAAATAGTCGCCCATGTTGTAACCACAGAAGGGGGTCATGGCAAAGGGATCGCGCCGCAGATTGCCGACCGCGCCGATATTCGCTGCCGTCGTTTCCGAGGCTGCTGTGGCCCCCAGGAAAACACCGTGGTCCCAGCTCAAGGCCTCGTAGACCAGCGGCACGACGGTGGCGCGACGACCGCCAAAGATAAAGATGTCGATGGGCACGCCCTCGGGCTTTTCCCAGTCGGGCGAGATCACCGGGCACTGCGCGGCCGGCGCGGTAAAGCGAGCGTTTGGATGCGCCGCCGGCTCTTTGCTTTGGCGGGTCCAGTCACGGCCCTTCCAATCGATGGTATGCTCGGGCATTCCACCCATCCCCTCCCACCACACGTCGCCATCGTCAGTCAGCGCGCAGTTGGTAAATATGGTGTTTTCCCTGACCGAATCCATGGCCATGGGGTTGGACTGGTACGATGTGCCGGGAGCCACACCGAAGAAGCCTGACTCGGGGTTGATGGCATACAGCCGACCATCGGGCCCAATCTTCATCCAGGCGATGTCGTCGCCGATGCATTCGGCCTTCCAACCCTCGATCGTGGGCTGGATCATGGCCAGGTTGGTCTTGCCACAGGCAGAGGGAAAAGCGGCGGCAATATGATAGCGCTTCCCTTCGGGGCTGATCAGTCGCAGGATGAGCATGTGCTCAGCCATCCAGCCTTCGCGCTTGGCCATGGCCGAGGCGATGCGCAAGGCCAAGCACTTTTTGCCCAACAGTGCATTGCCGCCGTAACCAGAGCCGAAGGACCAGATCAGGTTTTCGTTAGGAAAATGGCTGATGTACTTGTGCTCCATCGGGGCGCAGGGCCAAGCCTCATCCTTCTGACCTTCCTGAAGGGGGGCGCCGACGGAATGCAGGCAGGGGATGAACTCCCCATCTTTGCCCAGGGCTTCGACGACCTTGGTGCCGACGCGAGTCATGATGTGCATGTTGCACACCACATAAGGGCTGTCGGTGATCTCGATGCCGATCTTGGCGATCGGCGAGCCGAGGGGCCCCATGGAGAAGGGGATCACGTAAAGGGTGCGGCCCTTCATGCATCCCGTATACAGGCCGGTCATCGTCTTTTTCAGCTCATCTGGGGCGACCCAGATGTTTGTGGGGCCGGCCTCCTCCTGGTCTGGATAGCTGATATAAGTGCGGTTCTCGACACGGGCTACATCGCTGGGGTCGGAGCGGAAGAGGAAGCTATTGGAGCGCTTGGCCAGTGGAATGGTCGCGCCGGTGGCGACCATGGCGGCCATCAGCCGATCGTACTCCTCTTTGCTGCCATCGCACCAGCACACTGCATCGGGCTGGCACAGCGCAGCCACCTCGTCAACCCAAGCCAGCAGCTTCTGGTTCTTCACCTCATAGGGCGACGCGCCCTTGCACCAGACGACACCCTTGGCTCCCTGCCCTGTTTGCTTATCAACCATCGTCACTTCCTCCCTTGTCTTTTAGTGCCTAATTATTACTAAAAAACGCCGGTCCCCTCACGCAATCCGGGAGAATACCAGCGTTCTTTGAGTTCACTGTACATTTTGTCTTGTCCACGGGCACAGAACGCATCACCCAGGTAATTCTACCATTTCTGGC
>CAYQDH010000062.1:0-333 GCA_964416075.1 uncultured Anaerolineales bacterium
ATGGGACGGTTTTTCTTCCCGGCCCCCACCTGGTGGCCGCTGGTCTTCTGGCTCGGCCCAGCGATCTCGGTGGCGGGCCTCGGATCGACCATCCTGGTATCGTCCAAAGCCAAGACCTTTATGGAAGCCCAGCAACTGAGCGGCATGTTCGTGCTGCCCATCGTGGTGCTGATGATTGGCCAACTCTCCGGCCTCTTTTTTATGAGTGTAGCCTTGATCATGGGTATCGGGCTGCTGATCTGGTTGTTAGGCCTGTGGCTGGTCTGGATCGGGGCCAAGACCTTTGCTCGCGGAGAGATCATTGCGCGTATCTGAGAGATGAGGGTGCAGCGC
>CAYQDH010000062.1:343-1204 GCA_964416075.1 uncultured Anaerolineales bacterium
AAGGAGCAACTTTGGATCTCACTCGCTCGTTGGATAAGCTTTTGGCTACTTTGCGGCAGGAATATGAAGCCAAGCACGCCCAGTCTCGTCAAGCCCACCGTTCTGCGCGCGCAGTGCTGGTCGATGGCGTGAGCCATGGCGCCAGGCTGCTAGACCCCTATCCTTTTCGCATCATGGGCGCCGAGGGTAGTCGCGTCATGGATATCGATGGCCATGAAATAATCGATTTCTGGCAGGGCCACTACGCCAATATTCTGGGCCACAACCCGCTCATCGTGCGCCGGGCCCTCATGGAGGACCTTCAAAAGGGGTATGGCCTGCAGACGGGCATCCCCGATGAACGAGAGACCGAGTACGCGGAGCTATTGGCCGGCGCTGTGGGCGCCGAGAGGGTTCGCCTCACCACCGCGGGCACCCTGGCCACCATGTATGCCATCATGCTGGCGCGAGCCTTCACTGGCCGCCAACTCGTTGTCAAGCTTGCGGGGGGGTGGCATGGGGCCAATCCACTAGCCCTCAAGGGGGTAGCCAGGAACGAGGGCGGCTTTGACCATGTGGATTCGGCGGGTATGTCGCAGGGCGCTGAAGGGGAGATCGCTGTAACTCCCCTGAACGACGTCGAGGCGCTGCAAAGACTTTTTCGGTCCGTGGGAGACCGTGTCGCCTGCTTTATCTTTGAGCCTTATGTAGGGAACGCTGGCTTTATCCCCGTGTCGACCGAGTTCATGAGCGCGGCTCGAGACCTGACGGCGCAGTATGGGGCGCTGCTCATTCTGGACGAAGTGATCACGGGGTTCCGCTTTTGCGCCTCGGGGGTGCAAAGGCTCTACGGCGTCAAGCCCGATTTGTCGATCTACGGCA
>CAYQDH010000062.1:1214-16707 GCA_964416075.1 uncultured Anaerolineales bacterium
CATGCCCGTCTCCGCGGTAGCAGGACGGGCGACGATCATGGACCTCTCGAGCGAACGGGCCGAGCAACGGGTATGGTTTAACGGTGGCACTTTTTCGGCTCATCCCCTCTCGCTCCTTGCAGGCGAGGTGATGATCCAACACCTGATAGCGCATGAGCAAGAGATTTACCCCGCGCTAGCAGCCAAGGCGCAGCGCTTTTGCACGGCCATCGAACAAGTGTTCGCCGATCGCGGCATCCTGGCGTGTTGTACAGGACAGCACGGCGGCCCTAAGCCGGGAGGCTCCATCTCCGGGGTCAACTTCACCCTGCGCCCGGATTGCACACAGACCACGGCAGACGATTTCATGAACCCGGGGAGTTCCCAGGTTGCGTTGCGCGAGCAAGCGCTCAAACTCGGCCTCTTGCTCCACGATGTCAACGTCGTTCATGGCCTGGGCGCTATCTCCATGAGCCACACCGAAGAGGATTTCCAGCGATCTCTGGAAGCCTATGACGCTTTTGCCCAACGCGCCAAGGGTTTGGCTTAACTCGGCTTCCGGCTGAGCCGGGCGCCGTGCAGAGATTTTCGGGGGAGCAGCCTCACTGCTCCCCCGCGTCTTGGTCCTTGTCCACTTTGCACAATTACCATCGGGTTACTTTCGTCCAAGCTGTCCGCGGATATTTTGCCCCCTATCGTGTATCCTGTTCTGCGTCACACCAGATGATTCTTGGCGGTACGCTGAACAGTCGCAGAAAAAAAGGGGGAAATACCGATGGATGTTGTGAATTCAGGTGATACGGCTTGGGTACTCATATCATCAGCCTTGGTCCTCATGATGACGCCGGCGTTGGGGTTCTTCTACGGTGGCATGGTACGCAAGAAGAACATGCTCTCCACGCTCAACCTTAGTTTCATCCTGATCGCGCTCATCAGTATACAGTGGGTGCTCTTTGGCTACAGCCTGGCGTTTGGCACTGACGTCCGTGGCGTCATCGGGGGCCTCGATTTCCTGGGGTTGCGTGGCGTGGGCCCTGAGCCAAGCCGTTACGCCCCAACGGTTCCTCATCTTGCGTTCGCTGCATTCCAGATGATGTTCGCCATCATCACCCCCGCCTTGATTACCGGCACGTTCGTGGAACGTGTTCGCTTCAAGACTTTCCTGGTGTTCAGTTTGCTCTGGGCTACCCTGGTATATGATCCCGTGGCACACTGGGTCTGGGGCGAAGGGGGCTTCTTGCGCAATCTCGGGGCCCTGGACTTTGCTGGGGGAACCGTAGTACACATCCTCGGTGGGTTCTCTGCGCTTGCTTTTGCCCTGGTCATTGGGCCACGCAAGGGGTTTGGCAAGTCGACCTTTGAGCCCAGCCACATCCCCTATAGCATCCTCGGGGCTGGTCTACTGTGGATGGGCTGGTTTGGGTTCAACGCGGGCAGCGCTCTGGCAGCCAATGGCGTGGCCGTACATGCCCTGGTTACCACTAACACCGCGGCGGCCACGGCCGGCCTGGTGTGGATGCTCTTGAGCTGGATGGATAACAAGCCCAGCATACTGGGGATTGTGACGGGTGCGGTGGTGGGCCTGGTCGCCATCACCCCGGGTGCTGGGTTTGTGACCCCTATGGCTGCTATCGTAATCGGTGGCCTAGGTGCGGCCCTCAGCTACTATGGGATCAAGCTCGTCAAGGGGCGCCTGGGGCTCGATGAGTCCTTGGACGTTTTTGCCTGCCATGGCCTCGGAGGGCTTTGGGGGGCCTTGGCTACTGGCCTCTTTGCCACCAAGGCAGTGAACAGTGCGGGGGCCGACGGTCTGTTCTATGGTAATCCACGGCAGTTCCTTGTCCAGTTGGTGGCAGCCCTCATTGCCGTGGTTTTTTCCTTCGTGCTTACCATTGTGCTGACCAAAATCCTGAATGGCACAATGGGCTTGCGTGTCTCGAGCAACGAAGAGGAAGTTGGCTTGGACGTTAGTGAGCATGGTGAAAGGGCCTTTGCCTGATCCCTCTCTGCACCCGAATGGAGAACAAAATGACCAAGAAGATCGAAGCTATCATTCGCGAGGAAAGACTGAGCGATGTCAAAGATGCCCTGCGAGAATTGGGTATCGTGGGTATGAACGTCACCGAGGTGCGCGGGCATGGTCGTCAGGGCGGCATCACCCTGGTTGGGCGTACAGGCGCTTACCGCGTCGACATGTTACCCAAAGTGCAAATCAACATCGTGCTCAGCGATCATAACGTAGAGAGAACTCTGGACACTATCATCAAAGCGGCCAAAACGGGCGATGCAGGTGACGGCCTCATATTCGTCTATCCCGTAGAGCAGGTCATCCGCATCCGCACCGGCGAACGGGATCACCAAGCTCTATCCTATCCCGGGGATATCGATACTCGCCAAGCCGAAATCATGGAATCGACGCGCTGAGAGGCGACGAGCCTGCTCTTTTCCCCGGATCGTGATGGCCTTGCTGGGCTAGTACGCGTTACCGTTTCTGCGGAAAAAGTTCATGGCGGTGCGCAGCATGATCTTGAGATCGAAAAGCAGGGACCAGTTCTCGATGTAGTAAAGATCATACTTGGTGCGCTCGACAATGGACGTTTCGCCGCGCAGGCCATTAACCTGGGCCCAGCCTGTGATCCCTGCTTTCTCTCTGTGGCGCTCCATGTAGCGGGGTACTACCTGTCTGAACTGTTCCACGAACATGGGCCGCTCCGGGCGTGGCCCCACTAAGCTCATATCTCCCAGGAGCACGTTAATGAATTGCGGAAACTCGTCAAGGGAGGTCTTGCGCAAAAAGCTGCCAAAGCGAGTCTTCCGTGGATCGTCCGCTGTGGCCCATACAGGCCCGGTCTCTTTTTCGGCATCCGTGCGCATGGAGCGAAACTTGACCATCGCAAAAGGTTTGCCATCCAGGCCAACCCGCACCTGAGTATAGAACACCGGGCCCTTGGACTCGAGCTTGATCAGGATGGCGATCAGCAGCATGAGTGGTGAGATAAAGACCAGGAAAATCCCGCTAACGATTACATCCATGGCCCGCTTGGCCGAAAGCTTCCAGCCGCGCAATGCTACATCTCGCACAGTGAGCAACGGCAAGCCGCCGAGGTCATCGATACTTAGCTCAGAGGCGACAATCTGGAAGAGATCAGGGAAGATACGCACCTCGGCGCGAGCGTCTTCGCAGACAGAGATGAGATCCAGCAATTCTTCGTGCGATGCTTGGGGTAGGGCTATGACCACTTGGTGAATATCATGGTCTCGCAGGATCCTGGGCAGCTCCGTCATGGGTCCTAGGATGGGCACCCCGGCAACGTCGCCACCCGAAGCAGGGCCGTTCGCAAATCCTACTACTTTAAAGCCCAGCTGGGGTGTCTGGAGCGTTTTCTGCAGGATCATATGTGCTACGTCTCCCGTCCCGATCAGCAACAATCGGTCGGGATTCCTGCTGCGCACCACTCGCTGGACGCGACTGGTTAATGCGCGACCCAGAGCTATCAGCGGTATTGTCAGCACCCAACTGTAGAGCAACAGGCCACGGGTCAGTTCGCGATCACTGTGATACGCGAGGTACGCCAACGCAGTAGACGCCAGGCTGGAAATGGAGACAGCAGACAAGACAGCGTAGAGGAGGTCGATGCGTGATCGCCCACGCCGCAGATGATATAGCCGGAAAACGAAGAACGTGACCAGTAGTGAGCCGACCTGCATCGCGGCGAGGGCAAGGTAATCTCTAAAGGGTCCCAGTCTCAAGGGTGTGGGGAACGGTATCCGCGCTCTGAGCTCATAGGCAACGTACAGCGCAAGGCTGGCCATCAATGCGTCGGCGAATACGGTTAGGAGAGCGAATAGGATTCGGGAATTCCGCGACATAGCCCCTCCCTAAGCGGAGGCTACCCTTTTCTCACTCGAAGCCAGGCGGTCGCGCAACAGGGCGATCCTGCAAAGAAGCGAGATACCCAGGTCGACCAGCCAGTTAATGGGAAAAGGGGTCTTGGATCGATAGTGTTTGTTGTGAAAAATGCGCATGGCCTCGTAAAAGGCGACGATAGCCCGGCGGCTGTTCTTGCGGCTGGCGGCCCCTTTGACATGTAGGACTGTGACGGCAGGGCTGTATACCACGCGCCAGCCTCGCTCTTTGATCCGGTAACAGAGATCCAGATCCTCGCCATACATGAAAAAGGTCTCATCCAGCAAGCCCGCCTGTTCCAGCGCTTGCGTTCGCACCAACATGAACGCGCCCACGATGGCATCCACATCGGCCTGCACATCTGGATCTAGAAACGTCATGTTGTACCTGCCAAAACGCTCATGGTTTGGAAATAGCCGCCCAAGCCCGCTGAAGCGGTAAAAGGCCACGGCAGGCGTGGGAAAGCCTCGGCGGCAGGCCTTGTCAAGCGAGCCATCCTGTCGCACCAGCTTGGGGCCGGCTGCGCCTATATCGGGATGCACATCCACAAATGCGACCATTTTCGGCAATGCATCCGCTGGCACAACCGTATCGGGGTTTAACAA
This sequence comes from uncultured Anaerolineales bacterium, assembly GCA_964416075.1. Lineage (GTDB taxonomy): Bacteria > Chloroflexota > Anaerolineae > UBA1429 > UBA1429 > CAYQDH01. Next base: position 5,706 of record CAYQDH010000062.1, read on the forward strand.
GAGAGCGTACCGTGGCAGAGCAGATAGCGGCTTGCCGCCGCCATACCCAAAGGCACGCAGCCCTATGTTGTTGGCATATGCATAGCCCGTGTTCCGGCCCACTGCGATGATCTCAGCCCAGGGAAACTCGGAGCGCACCATCGCCGGGCTACCATCCGACGAGCCATTGTCGATCACCATGACTCGGCAAGAGAACTCGGCCCTCGCCATGTCGGCAACGCACGACAGAGACTGCAGACACCGCTGCAAGTCCTCGCACGTGTTGTAATTGACAATGACGACGGCCAAGTCCAGCATCTAACCTCTTCACGATAGCATAAACACCCCATGGGGCTCAAAGCGGGGCTGCACCGTGCGGGCAGTTTAGCACAAATGGCTTTGTGCGCCAACCGGCGTAGCTGGCCTACATCGTGTCGCCGCGAACCTTGCCGTCCGAGTCGAGCAACTCGACGAGCTCGCGCGTACCCTCTTCCACCACAGATCGACAACGCTTGTCGCCGTCGGGCATTTGGTTACGGATGGGGTTGCAGCAGCAGTCACCATAGCGACGGGTAAACCAATCGCGGTACTGCCGCGTCAGAAGGCGGATTCCTTCATCGTTCTCTGTAGGCGAGACCCTGCCTCGCAAGGCGCCGATGATGATGATTCCGCCGCTTAGCACCCCGCACAACTCTTCGCGGCACCCGCCGACGCCGCCCCCAAACGGGCAACTGACCCGGACCAACATCTCAGGAACCTGGCCGAAATAATGATCGCCCACGGCGATCACCACAGCCTCCGATCAATGATGCCCAGCCATGTAGGCCTTCGCCGCACGCTCGACAGCCCCGCTTGTTTTATCTTGTTCCATCTCAGACTCCTCAAGTTCTAGTTTCGAATACCTGGCCCGCTCCCGCAGCGGAATGGCACACTGTGACCTGCGTATCTAGGCCAGTTTCGCGCTTGTAGCCTTGCGTCAGATGGCGACGAAACGCCTCAATACCCTCTTGCTCCACGAGGGCCACGATACATCCGCCCCATCCCGCACCGGTAAGCCGGGCTCCCTTTGTTTCCGAAAGTGCGTTCGCCAACCCCACCAAAGCTTCGATCTCTGGAGTGCTGATCTCATAGTCATCGCGAGCGCTGGCGTGCGCTTCGTTCATTAGGTGAGCAAAGGCGCCGACGTCCCCCTTTTCGAGGGCCGTGATGCTCTCCAATACACGTCGATTTTCTGTGATGACGTGGCGACAGCGGCGCCGCACGTAAAAGGTATCGGTCTGGGCACTGACGCCGTGGTCCAGTATACTGCCCGGGTCGATGCCTTGCGCTCGCAGTTCGTCCGTGTGTATCACCTCGGGCAAAAGCCCTTCTATGTCGGACCAGGGGATCCCTTCCACGTCTCGCAGGTGTGTGATGCCGGGGTAGTGCCGTTGTAGCAGGCGCACGCCTATGCGCCCTTCAGCAACGCGCCTGTTATACAGTGGGCCGGTATTGCGATGTCGGATGCTGCTGTCGGCGACCACAACCGCGTAACCCGCAGGGATCGGTACATGATGCATCACATAACCGCCCGGGGCGCCGGGTGTGGGGCGACAGTCCAGGAATAGGGCATGATCGCGACGCGCGAGGACGGAGATGAACTGATCCATGATCCCCCCACGTGTGCCCACGTACCATTCGGCTCTGCCGCAGGTCTCCGCGAGGGCAGGCCCCTCTAGCTTGAGGCCGTTCAGGCAAACCAGCGTCACGGCGTGCGCCACGGTGAGTGCGGAGGAAGAGGAAAGGCCCGCCCCGCGGGGCACACCGTGGGGCGCCGCCCCATCTATCAAAGCATCATAGCCCCGCAGGCCAGGGCCGAACTCCCGCTCCAAGAGCTGGGCTGGTCCCTGCGCATAGTTTGCCCAATCGCCGATGGGCTGGGGAGAGATGTCCTGGGAGATGCGAAACTGCCGGCTGCTAAAAGAGAGCTCCACATTCGCCAGGTTCACGACCTGGTCCTGCCGCGGGCGAGCCAGAATCAGCACATCCTTGTCTAGCGCCATCGGCATCACATAGCCATGGTTATAGTCTGTGTGTTCTCCGATCAGGTTGACTCGCCCGGGAGCGTGGAAGAACATCACAGGCCCCGGTCCGTACTTGGCCGTAAAGGCTAGCATGTCTCGCTGATAGCGCGCTGTCTGTGTTTTCAGCAGCAAACGATCGTTCCCATACACGAGGCCTAGAGCGCTTCTCATGTCGGATGTCACGTGCCAAACCTCCTTCGGTCGGCTGGCCTCTCTGATCTGCTTTGCCAGGGGCACAGAACCACAGTATAATCGCCCTTTGGCAGACCGGTTATCCTCGGGCCCCGCACCTTGGCTCCTCTGAGGACAGCATTATAGAACGGATGCCTTCTTTGTGCCAGAACTAGGCTATTACTATGCCCAGGTTAGCCGCACGCCTAGATGCAAAGCCTGGAAACGACACGGCGCGTTCAAGCCGCTGGATTGCAAGTCGTAGGGGTTCAACAAGGCGACGGGAGGACAAATGTGCGGGGCTATGACGCTCGTCCATTGGTTCCCCGGCCGTTGATGGGAGAAGTATGGACAAATCCGAGATCGACGTTACCATTATTGTGCCTGCCTTTAATGAAGAACAGGCTATCGGCGGTGTTCTTGATGATCTTGTGGCGGTCATGGACGCCTCCAAGGCATCGTATGAGCTCATTGTCGTCGATGACGGGTGCACCGATAACACCCGGAGTATCTGCGAGGCTCGCCCTCAGGTCGAGGTGATCGCTCATGCGCACAACCGTGGCAATGGCGCCGCGCGCACGACAGGTGTCAAGGCTGCCAGAGGACGCTACGTGGTCATGATCGACGCCGATGCTACCTATCCGACCGATGTCATCCCCCAAATGGTGCGCGACCTGGAGCACTGTGACATGGTCATCGGTGCGCGTAAGCGAGAGATGGGTACCATGAAATTGCTGCGTTCGGCCGCCAAGGAGTTTATACGCTGGCTGGCCTCCTACATGACGCAAACCCATATTCCCGATCTCAACTCGGGCCTGCGTGCGATGAAGCGTGACCTAGTGATGCGGTTCCTGTCCATCCTACCCACCACCCATTCGTGGGTCAGCACAATTACGATGGCTTTTCTCAGCAGCGGCTACAGTGTCGAGTGGTTACCCATCGAGTATTACAAGCGGATCGGTCGATCCACATTTCATCCTATCAACGATACCTATAACTACTTATCCTTGGTAGTGCGCACCATCATGTACTTTAATCCCTTGCGCATCTTTTTGCCTGTGACACTTGGGTTGCTGGCAGTGGGCATTGTCAAGATGATCTACGACATCTTTACCTATAACTTTCACTTTGCCCCGTCTACCGTCATGTTGATGCTAACTGTCGTTCAGCTCGGTGGTCTTGGCCTGCTGGCCGATCTCATCGTGCGGAAAACCAAGCCCTGATCTCTGGTGGAAAATCTGGCAGTGGTGCTCCGAGGGGCTCTCCGTCCAAGATGTCTCTCTTCGCAAACAGACTTTTAGCTCGATATCTAGATTTCATCTATCAGGATACAGTGCGCCGGCGCTATGCGGCGCAGCAAGCCTGTATGGAAACCGATGCCACGGCACGTCTGCTAGACGTCGGTTGCCAGACAGGCATCAACACGCTCCGTCTGGCTCGGGTGGCCGGCGCAAGACAGGTGATAGGTCTCGAATATAACCTGCGTACTGTGCGTGAAGCAGCCAGGCAGGGCATCTGGCCGGTCCTGGCGGATGCCAATCGCGGCCTGCCCTTGGCCAACGATTCCATAGATATTGTCACAGCGATGGACGTGCTCGAACACTTGACCGATCCGCGCATGCTGATCCGTGACGCTCATCGTGTGTTGCGTCCGGGCGGCTATCTGGTGCTGGCCACACCGAACCTGGCTTCATGGCACAATATCCTGGCCCTGTTGCTGGGCCTGCAACCTTTCTCTGGCCCCAACCTGACCACCATGCTCGATGCCGATGTGGATGTGGTGCGCAGGCTGCATCGTCGAGCGTATTCCCTGCCTGAGGAAGGTGATCTCCTTGCCGATGAGGAACAAGAGCTACACCGGCACATCGTCGTTGTCGCATACCGCGCTTTGTTGCGCTTGATCGTGCGAGAGGGTTTCCATATTGAATACGCGCGCGGATTTGGCTATTACCCTTTCCCCCCGCTTCTTGCTCGCCCCTTGGCCTGCCTTGATCCATGGCATGCCCACCATCTAGTCGTCAAGGCGCGCAAGCCAGTTCCTCCTCCTACCTGATCCGAGAAACCGACGCGGGGCTGCCCCAATGAGCCCCAGCCAGCGCTCATCTGCTTGTACGAGCCGGAAAGGACGAACGCTCCATGACTAGGGGCGGCCCAGGATATAGCGATTGTATATGGCCAGGGTCTCGCGTACCATGCGCTCCTGCCCAAACTGCGCCATAGCCCAAGAGCAACCCGCTTCGCCCATAGTCTGCCGCAAGGTGTCGTCCTGTAGCAGTTCGTCTATCGCACTGGCCAGCGCCATGGGGTTTCGAGGGGGCACCAAGCGGCCGCCCGGCCCGAGGATTTCGGGGATGGAGCCTACCTGGCTGGCTATGATCGGGGTGCAACATGCCATAGCCTCAACCAACGGGAGCCCAAATCCCTCCAGAAGCGAGGGAAAAACCAGGATATCGGCCAGGCTGTAGTATAGGGGCAGATCCTCATCCGGCACGTAGCCGATCTCCATGACACGGTCTTGAGCGGCGCCCAGGGCGCGATAGAACTTGCTCCGATAGGCCCGCTCCCAACGGCCTATGAGCACCAGGCGCGCATCGGAGGATAGGAGCGCCATGGCCCTGGCCAGGTAATCCAGCCCTTTGCGGGGTGTGCCAAAGCCCACATACATAAGCACCTTGGTGTTTTGCATGCCCAGGTGCTGGCGCAGGGCGGAGGCGTCACGTCGTTGGAAACGAGACAGGTCGATCCCCAGGGGCACAACGGTGATGCGCTCGGACTGTACGCCATAGTGCGTCACAAATTCGTCCGCCGTAGCTCGGCTGGATGCGATCATATGGCTGGCGCGATGCACAGCAGGAGCTTCCGCCAGCCAGCGCGCCGCATGGTAGTAGAGCAGATGAGCCCCTAGGCTTGTCCAATTGCTGTGATAGGGCAGTCCTCCGTCGCTGGTGGCGCGCTGCCGAAATGACTGGAATACGCTGGCGATAAAGGGTTCCGTGTAATGGTATGCAAAATGCGCGTCCAAAAAGTGCACGATATCGAACGCTTCCTCCTGGTGCAATGCCAAGGCCAAGGGCCCCGCGTGCCATGCATAGCCCAACCAGTCACCGCGCCCCAGGGGCACTCGATACACACGGATGCCGCCAATCGTCTCCTGCTCTGCCAGCCCCTGGCGACGGGCAGCGATGACCGTCACCTGGTGGCCTGCGCGGGCCAACCCCGCAGCCAGGGTCTCGCCATAGACGGCCAATCCGGAACTGCGGCTTGGAACAAAATCCAGGTTCAGCAAGCAAATCTTGAGCGCGCGCATCTTTCTCATTCTCCCGCGAACCATTATAATACGTCGTACCTATGGTCACAATGAGCCCTGTTCATCCATATGTTATCATTCTAGTTCTTAACTGGAACCTTCCGGCCGAGACGATTGCCTGTGTGAATTCGCTGCTGGCCGGCGATTACCCCCACCAGCATGTCGTCATAGTGGACAACGGTTCCACAGATGATTCCCTAGCCCTCTTGCGCGATCACCTCGGCGGTCGAGTTACCATCCTGGAGACGGGAGAGAACCTCTACTATGCCGGTGGCAACAATGTAGGTTTGCATTGGGCTTTGGATGCCGGCGCCGACTGGGTTGTGGTCCTGAATAACGATACCCTCGTGGCGCCCGATATGGTGAGTCTACTTGTGCGCGTCGGGAGCAGCTCGCCCGAGGTAGGGGTTGTGGGTCCCATGATCTACTGGGGAGATATCACAGGCCCTTCGCCCCGGTGGGGCGACCAAGGCCGGCGCATCTGGGCTATGGGTAGTCGGCGCCGCTGGTGGCTGCCCTTTCCCCACGATGTAGGCAAGAATGAGATCGATACCGGTCAATACCGTCAGCCCTTCGATGTCGACTATGCCGTCGGCTGCTGTATGATGATCAGCCGTCAGGTGCTGATCCGCGTAGGTCTATTTGACCCAGCCTATCGCATGTACTACGAGGACGCTGATCTGAGTGCACGAGTGCGCCGCGCTGGGTTCAGATTGGTCATTGAGCCGCGCGCCAGGGTTTGGCACCTGGTCGCAGCCACCGCGGGTCGCCAAGCGGCGATGTCATGCTATCAGAAGACTCGCTACCGCATGCGCTTTTACCGGCAGCATACGGCCAGGTTCTGGATAATGCCCGCATGCATAATGTTGGGTGCCCAGGAACTAGCTCGTGCTGTGACGCACTGGCTACATCTAGCCCCAGATCTGGCGTCTGCTCGCTGGCGCGGTCTGCGCGATGGCCTCAAGGAGAAGATGCATGGCCATAGAGGCATTTGATCTCCGTTACGAAAGGGTCTCTTGTGCTCTGTGTGGTAGCAAAGACCACCGGCTCCTGTGGCGCATACACGATGCAGAACGCAACGCCGTTTACGTCCATGGGATGCGCCAAGCGGTCACTACACCCGGGCAAATCGTGCGCTGCAATCGCTGCGGGCTCGTCTTTGTCAACCCCCGCATGATACCTCAAGCAGAAGCAACCACCTATTCTGATGATGAAGAGGATGCCTATTTCGTGGCCACGCGCTCAGCGCGGACCGTGGGCAACAAGGGGCTGTTGGCCAACTTCGAGCAACGGCTTGGCCGGCCGGGGCGGCTGCTCGATGTGGGCTGCGGAGATGGGCTGCTCCTGGCTCAGGCACATGCCAGGAGCTGGCGTGTGTCGGGGGTGGAGATACGTGCGAGGCTGGTGCAGCGCTTGCGAAGCCAGGGGATAGGCGAGCAGATCCATCGTGGTTTCCTGGAGGATGCAGCTTTCCCAGATGCCTCTTTCGATGTGGTGACGCTGATCAACGTTCTCGAACATGTGCGCGATCCACAGATGATGCTGACCGAATGCAAGCGTATCGTGCGCCCGGGTGGTCTGGTGGCTGTCCATGTCCCGAATGTCGGTGGCCTGCAGGCTCGTTTGCGTGGGGGCAGGTGGAAGCACTATGAGCCTCTGGAGCACCTGTTCTATTTCGATCGGCGCACCTTGGGAGCATTGTTCGGGCGCTGCGGCCTGAGGGTCGTAGCTCCCTTTGTTCTATACGGTTCCTCCTCCGTGCTCAACTCATCTCTGGCCATCGGCCATGCGATCGGCCTATACTGGGGGAACAGTGTGGGCTTGTTAGCTCGCAGAGACGAGGCAGCATAACATGGAACACGGCTGTTGCCCGGTCTGCGGCGTCGACCAGCCGGTTCTCGCATACCAGGTCAGGGACTGGCTACACGGCCTGGGGGACCTCTTTACGCTCATGCGCTGCGGACAGTGTGGCGTGCTCTACCTCGATCCGAGACCGAATGCTGAGGGGCTGGTCCGTTTTTATCCCGCAGACTATGCTGCCTACACCCGGGAGGCCCTACAAGAGGGGCCCTGGCTTCAGCGCCAGTTGCGTCTCTATGGGCTAACCAAGCGCTGCCGCACGGTGGCCAAACTGGCCAAGGGCGGGCGCCTATTGGATGTTGGATGCGCCACCGGCGACTTTATCGCGCTCATGCGCGCCTATGGCCAATGGAGCGTGGTGGGCATCGAGCTGGACGAACGAGCCGCATCGCTGGCACGGGAACGCTACGGCCTTACGGTAGTGAACGGTTCGATCGATCAGGTGGACCTAGCCCCGGCATCCTTCGATGTGGTTACGCTTTGGGATGTATTGGAGCACCTGCCCGAACCTCGCCAGTCACTGTTGCGCATCGCTACATGGTTGCGCCCTGGGGGGTGCCTGGTGGTTCGTACCCCCGACGCCAGTAGCCTGTATGCGCGCGCCTGGGGCTCTTACTGGTCTGGTCTCGACGCCCCACGCCATGTTGTTGTCTTTGATCGGACCTCGCTGGCGCGCCTGTTGCAAGATACCGGATTTAGGATCGAGCACATGTGGAGCCTATCGGGCAGCTATGCCACGACGGTGCTGAGCTGGCGCCATTGGTTGCGCGCCAAGGGCCTTCCTCTGTCCTGGGGCCTGCTCTTGGCCAACCCCGTGGCCCAGGTCCTGACCGGGCCGCTGTTCTGGCTTATAGACAGGCGCGGGGGCGCCGTCGTCACCGTGTGCGCGCGTAGATCGGGCGCGCTTAAGGGGGACCATGATTGAGATAAACCTGGAGCAGGTATCGAGTGCTGCCGCAAGCCAACGGGCCTATGACCGCCTCTATGGACGGTCTTTCAGTGGTGTATGGACAGGCCAAATGCACTCCCGGTATATATGGCTCGTCAGCCTGCTCCGCTCGCGGCCGGGACAGCGATTGCTCGACGTCTCTTGTGGCAATGGCTATCTGCTCCGCGCTGCGCTACGCAAGCAGCTAAAGGTGTGGGGCCTGGAACTCTCCGAAGTGGGCCTGGAGCAGGCGGGTGAGATGGCAGCTGGCGCCTCACTCATCTGTGGCAACGGCGAGCTGTTGCCCTTTGCCACGGACAGTTTCGACTATGTGACCAATATAGGCTCCCTGGAACACTATCTGCATCCCGCGATGTGTGTCCTCGAGATGGCTCGCGTGCTCAAACCCCAGGGGCTGGCGCTGATCCTGGTGCCCAATGCTTATGGGCTCCTGGGTAACATCCAGCATGTCTGGCGTCACGGCGATGTATTCGTCGATGTTCAGCCTTTGCAGCGTTACGCCACCCGAGGGTGGTGGACCAGGCTCCTGGAGGAAAACGGCCTCTCCGTCGTGCGCACGCTGCGCTACGAGCGAGAGCTGCCTCGTACTCGGGATGATATCCGATGGCATCTCACCCACCCAGCAAAACTGTTGCGCGCCCTGCTCGGCTCTTTGGTGCCCCTCAACCTGACAGATTCCTTCGTTTTCTTGTGCACCCGTCGTGACAAGGCAAGTGCGTGAGATGAAGCGCTTTGGCTCGCTCCTCAATTGGAAGGGGCTGTTCGGCGCCGACGAGCGAAACAAAAGACCCGCTCGTCGCATCTTTGTGGCGCTGGTAATCGGGGCATCCCTCGCCGCCCTGGCCTATGGCATGATCAAGAACTGGCAGGAGCTAGTCACCTATCAATGGGACCTCACCTATTGGCCTATTCCCGTCGCCCTGTTGCTATACGGTATTGACCTCGGCTTGGCGGTCATCGTCTGGGGCGGCATCGTGCGCGGCCTGGGAGGGCAAAGCCGCTGGATGCAGGATCTGCGCATCTATTGCGCTTCCAACCTCGCACGCAGACTCCCTACCCCTCTCTGGTTCATGCTGGGGCGCGTCTATCTCTACGAGGAGCTCGGCGTGAGCAAGACCATCAGTTCGCTGGCCACCGTCGTGGAAGGCGTTCTGATCCTCTTCTCGGGCCTGGTCACATTGCTGGTGCTTCTTCCTCTAGGTGGAGGCCTGGAGTTTCTGAGACGCTATGCTTGGGCCATCACAGGGGCGGCCATCGTGTGCCTTGCCCTGATTCTCCGTCCGCAAACGCTTCGACGGGCCGTGAGTTGGCTGGCGCAGCGCCTGGGGCACGCGCAGACCGCCGTCGATGACCTGGACTACCGGCATATGCTACTCTGGATAGGTCTATACAGCATGGTATGGATTATCGGCGGTGTGATCTTTTACCTGCTATTGAGGACCGTCCATGTGGTGCCGGTCCGGCACTTGCCCACCGTGATCGGGATCTGGGTGAGTGGGGGGGTGGTGAGTCATGTGGCTATCTTTCTGCCCGGCGGGTTGGGCATCAAGGAGTTGACCATGGCAGCCCTGCTTTCGGCCGTGGTGCCTATGCCTATTGCAATCCTCGTCTCGGTGGTAGCGCGCTTGTGGTTCTCTTTGAACGAGCTGATCTGGCTGCTGTTGAGCTCGCGTCTCGCCTGGAACAGAAAGCGAACACCCAGCGCTGGGCCAACTGATCCAATTACACCGCCGGATGAGCATCCGTCGAGCGGGGACAGCTGATATACCCTCAGAAGCGGTGCATAGGGGCTGCCAGGGAGTCTCTGACCCGTCACAGAGCAACGTAATCCATGAATAGTCCAAATGGGCGATTGACTTGGGCCCCCCCGTCCTGTACAATGGGGCCATAGCTTGAGCATCTTCTCGTTGCGCTCAAATACTAAGGAGGTTTCAGGTATGAACAAGTTCGTTCGGATACTCGTCGGTCTCATTGTGTTGGCAGGGTTGGTCCTCCCCTTCAGCGCGTCAGCGCAGTCTCTCACCTATGGTTCGAGCTTCCAGGTCCAGAACCTGGAGCCAGAGGCCGCAGCCATCACCATCACGTTCTACGACCAGGCTGGCGCCGCCGTGGACGCAGCGACCGTCAATGACACGCTTACAGCCGGTGGCTCCAAGACCTACTTTGCGGTCACGATGGCCGGTTTGCCCACCACGTTCGCCGGCTCTGCGGTCATCTCTTCGGATCGCCGCCTGCGCGCGATCCACAACCTGGCGGCCAACAACTTTGCCTTTGGCGCTAGCTCGGCCGGATACACCGAGGGCGCTACCGAGTTGAACCTGCCCCTGATCATGCGCGGTAATAGTGGCTTTAACACCTGGTTCGCCGTGCAGAACGCTGGCACGAGCGATGCAACCGTGGGTGTGGTGTTCACCGCGGGGTCATCCGGCAGCAACTACACCGCTCCCGATGTCACCATCAAGCCGGGTGCTTCGCACCTCTGGTATCAGGCGGACATGGCTGATCTGGGCGCCAAGTTCGTTGGCTCGGCCAAGGTGACCAGCAAGAACGCTGTGCCCGTTGTCGCCACGGTGGTTGAGGTTGGCCCCACGACCCTTTATGCTTATGACGGGTTCGTCGCTGCCTCGCCGACCTTCGCGGCTCCGCTGTTCCAGTACTACAACGCGGGCTTCT
>CAYQDH010000063.1:0-10414 GCA_964416075.1 uncultured Anaerolineales bacterium
CCCACAATTGAAAGCCGGCCATCTGGCCATCCTTTGGCTTGGGCATCTCCTCGTGCATGATTCCGCCGCCAGCAGTCATCCACTGCACGTCGCCCGCGCCGATGCGACCCGCATTGCCCAACGTATCGCGATGGTCGACCTCCCCGGCGAGCATGTAGGTGACCGTCTCGATCCCCCGATGGGGGTGCATGGGGAACCCGGGCAGGTAGTCCGCCGGGTCGTCGGATCCGAAATTGTCAAAGAGCAAAAAGGGATCGGGGTAGTCCAGCGCCCTGGTGGGCACGCTGCGCTTGAGCTTGACGCCGGCCCCCTCCATAACAGTCTGCGGCTCGACTACCTGCTGCACAGTCCTGGGCACCAATTTCTGGCTCGTGGACTGATCCTTGCCATGTTCTATAGAACTCATCCGAACCTCCTGTTGGCTCGTTGCATCTGCATCCGTCTCGATGCCTGGCCCTCGCTATTCTCAGCCCGGAAAGAAACCGTAGGCTAGTACTCGTCTATTATAGCACCAAAGCAGGATGGGTCATCAGCAAGAAGCATGTTGCTCGGAGACCCGAGTTGCTCAGCGGCCCGACGCGTCAGGAGGATCCGACGCCAGGGCGTCGCCAGCATTTGACAACAAGTGGCACTGCCGCTAGAATTCTCTTCTGTAAACTGTGTAAAGGTCGCCCCGGGCCCGGATGCCTGGGGCGGGCGCCATCCGTGGCCTGGCGGCCAGGGGTGGGCCCTGGGGGAAGCCGGTGTGAGTCCGGCGCTGTCCCGCAACTGTAAGCTGACCGATCCGCGTCGGTGGGTCGGCTTGGCCAGTCAGATTACCCACCTTTGCCAGGGTTCATGCCGAGCCGGTCTGCTCGGTACGAACCGGCCGGCAGATAGGCCGAGCGATTTGGCTCGGCGCAACCGGCACTCCCTGCGCCTTCGCGAGAGAGGTGGCGGGTGACGTTCACCCCCCAGGAAAGATCGCCGATCTATCCCTTGCCTCCCCAAGGCAAGGGATCTTTTTTATGGCCGTTAGCCGTTGATAGGTGCCCTAGCCGATGAATCATCCAACCGCCTGGCTCATCTGGGCCCTTGGTGCCGCAGTTCCGGCCTTGCTGATCCGCAACCCACTATACCTGGCCATCATTGGCCTGGCAGCGTGGTTGGTCTTTGTCGCGGCCAGCCAGGATGCGAGCCAGGAAAATAACTGGATGGGCCTACTCAAGATGGGCGTCTTCGTCTGGGTGCTGACGATCCCCTTTAACGCGCTGATGATCCATCAGGGGACCCATGTGCTCTTTCGCCTGCCTCTGAGCTGGCCGCTGGTGGGGGGCAACATCACCCTGGAGGCGGTGCTCTACGGCGTGGTCTCGGGCCTGGCCCTATGGGTGTTGTTGCTGATCTTTGCGGCGATGAACGCCGCGATGGATACCTCACAACTCTTGCGCCTGACGCCCTCTTTTCTCTACCAGGCCGGCGTGGTGACCTCTATCGCCCTCACATTCATGCCCCAGATGTTGCTGAGCGCCAAGGAGATTCGCGAAGCGCAGCAGATTCGCGGCCATCGCTTTCGCGGCTGGCGAGATCTGCTGCCCCTTTTTGTGCCGCTCCTGACCACCGGGTTCGAGCGCGCCATAATGCTTGCCGAGTCGATGGAATCGCGAGGGTTTGGGGGTCAGCTGACCACACAAAGCCCATCGGAGGCCAACCGCACTCGCCTGAACATGGTGCTGGGGCTGCTCCTGCTGCTTTGCGGCCTCTTTCTGTATGGCTATATGCGCACCAAGCCCGGCCTCGGCATCGCGCTACTGGCTGTGGCCGCCCTGATCCTGGTGAGTGCCTTTGCCTCGTTGGGCCGTCGGGTGCAACGCAGCCACTATCGCCGCCTGTACTGGTCGCCAGGGGACCGCTTGGTGTCAGTATTCAGCCTGGTTGTGATGCTCCTGGTGTTGATCATTCGCGCGCGCGACGGGCTAGCCCTGGCCTACTATCCCTACCCTCCCTATCCCCTGCTACCCGAGTTCAATGGTGGGATTGGGCTACTCTTGGCCCTGCTTGCCATTCCGGGATTCGTCACCGTGTTCGGTGAGCCTGGCTCCACGGCTTTGGCGCCCGTCCCTACTTCGGAGGACCTGCCATGATCACCTTTGTCGATGTTTCCTACAGCTATCCCGACGCGGCGACACCTGTGCTCAAGAACCTGACCTTGCACATACGCGACGGGGAATTTGTGCTCGTGGTGGGCAATTCGGGGGCCGGCAAGTCAACCTTCCTGCGTTGCTTGAATGGGCTGGTGCCCCATTTCTACGGCGGCAAGATCGGCGGCTCTATCAGCGTGCTGGGCCTCGATCCCATCCGGGACGAGCCGCGACAGATGAGCAAAACGGTAGGATTTGTTTTTCAGGACCCGGAAGCCCAGTTCGTGGTGGACACCGTCGAAGCAGAGTTGGTCTTTGCCATGGAGAACCATAACTTGCCCCAAGCGACGATGCGCAAGCGCGTAGAGGAGACCCTGGACCAACTGAGCATCGCGCATCTGCGAAACCGGCGCATCAGCACCCTGTCGGGGGGAGAGAAACAGCGTGTGGCCATCGCCTCGGTGCTGACTCTGCAGCCCCAGGTGCTGGTCTTGGACGAACCTACCTCGCAATTGGACCCACAAGCGGCCGAGGAGGTCCTGACGGCGCTGCAGAAGTTGAACACCGACCTGGGGTTAACGATCATCCTCTCGGAGCATCGCCTGGAGCGGGTGGTGCAATATGCGGACCGCATGATTTACTTCCCTGGCGAGGGACAATCCCCCCTCACGGGCTCCCCGCAACAGGTGCTGCAGCAGATCGATCTGCTACCCCCGCTGTTGCAGCTCGGCAAGGCGCTGGGATGGACGCCCTTGCCCCTGACGATCAAAGAGGCGCGGCGAGAGATCGGCAACCTGCGTTTGCAGCCGACCCCTGTCCCACGCACTTTCCCTGAGACGAGCAACGGCGTGAGCGATATTCTGATCCGTGACCTATGGTACGCTTATAACGGGAACCCGGCGCTGCGGGGCATCAACCTGGAGATCAAGCGCGGTGAGTTTGTAGCCCTGATGGGCCGCAACGGCTCCGGCAAGACCACGCTGCTCAAGCACCTGGTGGGCCTTCTGCAGCCAAGCCGGGGAACCGTGCGCGTTCGTGACATGGACACGCGGGAGACAACGATCGAGGATCTGATCGGCGCCGTAGGCTATGTGCCCCAGAATCCCAACGCGCTCTTGTTTGCCGACACTGTAGGCGAAGAACTGGCCTTTACTCGGCGCAGTCACAATCTCCCGGAGATCGATCCGACGGAGCTACTGCGTCGCTTGGGTATCGAGCAGCACGCCGGTCGTTATCCGCGCGACCTCAGCGTGGGGGAGCGCCAGCGGGTGGCTCTGGCCAGCATCCTCGCGGCCGAGCCACAGATCATCCTGCTCGACGAGCCCACGCGAGGTGTGGACTATCTTCAGAAGCAGGCCTTGGTGCGCTACTTGCAGGGAGAACGGGCCAAGGGGCGAACCGTGCTGCTATCGACGCACGATGTGGAGTTGGCCGCAGAAAGTGTGGACCGTGTGATCATCCTGGGTGACGGGGAGATCGTCGTTGATGGCGATGCTCGCCACGTGATGGCCGAGTCGATGGTTTTTGCCTCGCAGATCAGTAAACTCTTTCGCGAGGAGCACTATGTCACGGTGGACGACGTGCTCCTGGCGGCCAGGCACGGAGCTTGAGATGAGAGCGACGCGCCTCCTGAACATGGCGATCCTAGCCCTGGCCAGCCTGGTGGGCATCGTCGCCTTTGTGTATCCCTTTTTTATGCCCACGTTGCAGCAGGGGATCACCCAGAATGCCGCGCACGCCGCAGATGCGCCGCTGATGACCATCTTGATCATTGTGCTGTGCCTCGGCGCGGCGATGGCCACGCTGGGCAGTGGCGAGATGAATTCCAAGACGGTGGCGATCCTGGGTATCCTCACCGCCGTGAACGCGGTATTGCGCGCCGTGCCTGGGCCTGCCGGTTTTGCGGCGGTTTTTATGCTGCCCGTCTTATGTGGCTATGTCTATGGTGCCAGTTTCGGTTTTCTGCTGGGCGCGCTCTCCCTGTTGGTCTCGGCCTTTATCGGTGCGGGGATTGGACCGTGGCTCCCCTACCAGATGATTGCCACGGGTTGGGTGGGTCTTACCTCGGCCTGGTTGCCGAAACTGGGGCGCTGGCCCCGCCTGGAGGTGCTCATGTTGGGGCTTTGGGGCCTCTTCTGGGGGTTCACCTTTGGCGCGATCATGAATATCTGGTTCTGGCCTTATGTTTTCCAGGCGCAACAAGCCGAGATTTACTGGCAACCGGGTATGGCCTTGCGGGAGGCGCTGAAGCGCTATGCGGTCTTTTATTCGTTGACGTCTTTATGGTGGGACGTGGGCCGGGCAGGCGGGAACGCGCTGCTGATCTGGCTGTTTGGCCCCGCCATATTAAAGCTCTTGCGGCGCTTCCAGCGGCGCTTTCACTTTGACCTCGAATCGACCCCTTCCCTGGCGGGGCCTTCCAAGCCGCTGCGGGTTCGGGCTCCTTTTGGGAGGTAGGGCAATCATGGACTCTCGCGAGCGGGTCGCATCAGCCCTTCATCACGCAGAGCCCGACCGCCTGCCCACCGATCTGTGGCTCTCTGCGGGCATGGAGCGCTTGATCGCCGGACAGTTGGGCCTCAGCGCAGACGATCTGCGCGATCGTTACGATGTCGATCTGCGCTACATCGAGGGCCCGGCCTATATCGGCCCGCCGCTGCGCCGGTCGCCAGATAGCAGCTCTGGGGCGGGCTGGAGCGAGGATCTGTGGGGTGTGCGCCGCCGCTCGGTGACGGTGCGCATCGGAGAGGGCGTCGAGACCTATCAAGAGGTGGCCGATTCACCGCTGGCTGGCGCGCAGATGGTGGAGGATGTGCTGGCCTACAGTCGGTGGCCTTCCCCCGATTGGTTCGATTACTCGACCATCGCTGCCCAGTGCCAGGCGATCCATGCCCGGGGGCGGGCGGCTGTGTTTCAGGGAGACCGCCTCAACCGCATCGCCCAACTCAAGCCGGCGATGTACCTGCGTGGCGTGGAGCAGATCCTGCTGGACATGAGCCTGCAGCCCGAAATGGCGCGGGCCATCTTCTCGCGCATTCGCGCCTTTTATCTGGCCTACGCAGAGCGCATCCTCGATGCGGCCCAGGGCAACCTGGATATCGTGCTGACAGGCGACGATTTCGGCACCCAGAAGGGGCCCATGGTTTCGCCGCGAATGTGGGCTGACCTGCTCGGGGACGGTTTCGGCCAATACGTGGCCCTCATCAAGAGCTATGGCATCTTTGTGATGCACCATACCTGTGGCGCCATAGCACCCTTGGTGCCCCTGCTCATCGACCGTGGCCTGGATGTGCTCCAGTCCCTGCAGCCCGAGGCCGCCGGCATGGATCTGCAAGCGCTCAAGGCCGCCTATGGTGAGCGACTATCGTTCCACGGCGGCATTTCGATCCAACAGACGTTGCCCCATGGCACGGAGGAAGAGATCTGCCGTGAGGTGCGGGAGCGAATCGAGGCCCTAGCGCCCGGCGGTGGCTATATCCTGGGCACCTCCCACAACATCCAGGCCGATACGCCCGTACGGAATGTGCTGGCGCTCCTCGAGGCGTATCGGCAGTATGGGCAATATCGCTAGAGCCCTACCCGCTGCGGATCTCAGTTAGGGGGCGGAGGCAGCAGTCCGCGTTCGGCAGGCCTTACCACAGCCTCGGCGGGTCCGTCTGTTCGATCCACAAGCGGATGGACGTCCGATGGGCCGCTGCTGCCCAGGGGCAGCATACGGAAATGATCGAACCGCGCGTCCGAGTTGGCGCCTCCAAAACAGAAGGACACCAGACCGAAGCGACTAGGCCCCAAGCGCGCGTCGGTGAAGGCAAGCACTAGGGTGCCATTGATGCGACATTCGATCTGCAGTCCCACGCGGCGCACGGACAGACGGTTCCATCCATTTCCCAAGATGATGGCATCGGACGGAGTCCAATCGACAACGGTCGTCTCTTGTGAGCCTTGCCAGCACACCAGCGCAAAATAGCCGGTGGGCGAGACGACAAAGCCGCAAGAAGCCCCCAACGTTGGATCGCTGCTCACGATCAAGCCATAGGCCTGCGATACATCGTTCATCGCACGGCCGTCCACCTCCAGTAGGCGGTCCCCCGGACGGTCCAAACCTACCAGGGAACCCACCCTGCCCCTGGCTGGCGAGACCTGAATGCGATAGGTGCCATCCAGATAATCCATGCGATATTCCTGGGTGGTGGTCACCAACCAGCGGCCGCTGATCGTGCTGAAATCGTCGCGGAACTCGTCCGGCGCCAGCGTGGGCGTCGGCGAGGGGGTGGGCGTGGGCGTGGGCCGCAGCGGGCTGTGATTGTGCATCAGCAGGGGTAGCAAGCTGCGCTGGCCATAGGGGGCGAAGGGCATGGTGACCAAAAGGGCGAAATTCTGCGGCCCCAGAGGCACATTGTGTCCCCGCACCGTCACCGTATAGTTGCCCGCCTGTGAGGATGGCAGGTAGACAGACTCGATGTTATTGAGGCGATCGGCGTTCCCACCAGTCGTGGAGTGCCCCCCCGCAAAGACGTTACCACGGTAGACCGTGCCATTCGGCGCAGTTACCTCCAGATCCAGGTCGTTCACCAGTTGCACAGCGACCTCCACGGCGGCGGGATAGTCGGTCCACACCAGCGTCACCTTGACTGGGCCGGACGAGCTCCGTGCGGGGTAGGTATAGCGGGCCACGGTGCCCGTGTGCAGAGCGGTGACCTGATCGACATAACGTCCGGTCGGGGCAACGGCGCGCTCGACGTTCACGGCGCCCCACCCTTCACCATAGTTGGGGATGGGACCGGCCTCGTTAAAGGGCCCGCCATATTGGCCTGGGATATCGGTGGCAGACTGGATCAGGGTGGCCTTGACCAGGGCAGCACTCGGTGTGTGGCCGCGCGCTTGGTAGGACTGGCGCACCAGGCTCACAGCTCCCGCCACCAGCGGCGCGCTCAGGCTGGTGCCTCCCATGTACGCATAGTGTGGATCGCTGTCCAGGGGTGAGTTACTGGGCCAGCCCCCGTCCTGTGCTCGGCTGGAGCGCGTGGAGACGACCCATGTGCCTGGCGCCACCACGTGTGGCACCATACGCCCATCTTGCGTGGGACCGCGCCCACTAAAGGCTGCCAGGCCGCTGATCCCGGCATCGCCCAGCGGGTCAGTGCGGAATGGATCGACCACCAGGCCCGAAAACTGGCCATAGTTCTGGTAGGGTGGCGGAGGTGACAGCGTTGGGCGGCGGTTCTCCGTTGCGCCGACGGCAATGACATTCTTGGCCGTCGCGGGGGGCAGAACAGAGACCGGATCGATGATCCCATCCCTGTTGGTATCTTGGCCATCGTTCCCCACGGCAGACACGATGACCATATCGCGGTGTTCCCAGACAAAGCGATCGGTCTGCTGAGAGCCCACGGTATAGCTCCCCGCTTCGCCCATGTTCCAGGAGTTATTCTGCACCCGCGAGCCCCAATTGTAGGCCTCGCCATAGAGGCTCCCCAGGTCGGCGGGAATTCCCAGCAGCCAGTAGCCATCGCTGAACCCCTGGGCGATGCCGAGGGCATTGAAATCGCAGTATTGCTCCGCGGCTTGCAAGGTCAACATGCTGCGTGGGGCCATGCCCCGGTAGCGCCCCCCCGAGCGGAAGCCATTTCCTGCCGTTGCCCCGGTCACGCTCGTGCCATGGCCCGAGGCCACATCGGCTGCCCCGTCGTCGGCGCGGGGGTTGTTGAGCAGGCCATCGTATTGGCCCGAGATGGGCCAACTGCGCAGATGAGCGACGCGGTTATCCAGGTCGAGGTGCATATCCCCCGCGATCTGGGGATAGTCGGTTCCCGTGTCCAGACCCGTGTCGGTGACATTGATCGTCTGCCCATCGCCCAGGAACCCCAAGGTCCAGGCGCGGCTGGCCTGTATCTCTCCCGCGGCCACATCGGTACTGGGGCGGGGCGCCTCCAAGGGGCTGATCCATTGCACCCCCTCCATGCGCCCCAGATCGATCATGTGTGCGGCGTCGATCTCTACGACCAGGGTTCCGCTATCCTGGCCGATCAGGGTGGCGCCTAGGTCGGGGAGAGAGGCCAAGAAGCGGGCCACCTGGTCCAGGTCCACCTGCACCCGCACGATCTGCTGCCCTGCGGAGGCTAACTGCGGACTGACTCGATAGTCGCTTAGGAATGGGCCAACCCAGGTCACCCCCGGCAACTGTTGCAATTCCTGGAGAGATGCGCCCCCCAAAGCCACCTTGTACGCATAGTCGGGAATATAGTCCAGGATCATTGCGCCCGTTTCCTCCAGCCCGGCGCGCCAGGCGGGCGTAATGGGTCCACGGAATTGGACCAGATACTGGGCTCGGCTGGTCGCCCCTACGCCAGGACGATCATTGGCCTCGGTCTCAGGTGCGCTCGATTCCTGGCTCTGCGATGGCACAAAGGTGCCCGCCAACAGGCGAATCGCTGGCGCCTGGTTGGTATCGGCCGGCGGGGCGGGCTGCTCAGCCAGGATCCCTGCACCTGGCAGAAATCGTGTCGGAGGGTATCCCGCCGGGAGGATTCCCGCCGAGCAAAGGAGCAAAGCCCCTATCATGGCGAACAATCGTCGTATCTTCATCTTACATCCTTATACGATCTACAGCTGTCTTCATGGGGACGCGGGAATGAGGGCTCTCGTTCCCCCGAAACGGTAGGGGTTTTTCGATGTTGACATAGCGACGTCGGGGTGCTATAATATGCCAAGTTTGGTACGCTTGTCCCCTGTACTGGAAACAACCAAGGAATTCCAGAATGAGTTCGGTGCTTGTTCTCAACGTTACCTACGAGCCACTCAGCGTCGTAAGCCTGCGCCGGGCCATCGTTCTCCTGCTCAAGGACAAGGCTGAAATCCTGGAGGCGGCGGAGGAGCGTATCCGCGCCGCCCACATGAACCTGCCCACGCCTCTGGTCATCCGCTTGGTCTATTTTGTGCGCGTGCCTCACAAGGTCAGCGTTCCGCTCTCTCGTCGCACCGTGATCCTACGAGATCGATTCACCTGTCAATACTGTGGCGCGCAGCCGCCCCGGTCCGCTCTCACCATCGACCACGTGATGCCCAAGGTGCGCGGTGGTGCGACTACGTGGGAAAATGTCGTCTGTGCCTGCAAGCCATGCAACCTGCGCAAGGGGTGCCGGACGCCCGAAGAGGCCAATATGCACCTTCGCAGCAAGCCCACGCGGCCCCAGTTCATGGCCCTGGTGTTGTTGGGCCAGGCGCCCATGCACGATGCATGGGCCAAGTATATGCTCGGTTACGAGACGGACACCCTCATAGCCGCATCCGGCTAGCGCTCGACGATCACTATCGGTGTCTCGAGTAACACGCGGTCGCCCAAGGCTTGGCCATCTTGGCCCCTTACCGCCAACCGCCGGCCATCTTCCACCGTGTACATGCCGACTTCCACATGGTACTCGCCCTGGGGCGCCCTGTCATCCACGATGAGTCGATGGCGATCCACGATGACCTGTTCCTCAAGCCATTGCGATGTGGGATAGCCGTTGTCGAGGGGCTGGCTATCGTGTTGCGCCCACAGGGGGCCGCCCGTGCGAGGATTGTGGGTCTCGCCCAAAAGATGCGTGAAGACAGTATAATCGTGTGATGGCTTGACGCTGGCTCGCCAGTAAAGGTCAAGGGTCAGCGTCTCGCCAGGGGCTGCACGGAGCGGCGTCCCCCCTTTGCTACCCTGCAAGGCATAGCCCACCAGTGTGATCTCGTCCCCTAGTTTGGCATCGACCGCGATGGCCGCCCGGCTCCTTCGAGGCCAGGCTAGCGTGCCAGAGATCCTTAGGCTGCCCAGGATGAGGTCTTCTCCGGATGCGGGCGAGAGGGCGATCCAATACTCCCCGGCCGGTGTGGCAGCGTAGACGGGGAGGTCGAATTGCTGCCTGCGGCCCGTTGCGCCGGGTTCCCCCTCGGCGTGGCGCGCGGCCAGCGATCGGCCATCCGCCGTGCGCAGATCTACCTCGATAGCACGATCTGGCGCGCGCTCCCACAGCAAGGAGAGGTGCACGCTATCCCCTGCAGTGTAGGTGGAGACGGGCAGTTCCCAGCCACGCAGCTCACCACTCGCTCCCACGGGGGCATCGAGGGGGTACTGGGCCACATACTCATCGCGCAGTGTGGGTCTCCGGCCTTGTGGGTCGTAGAGATAGAGCACATTGCTCCCAAAACGCTGGGCCAGAACCTGAGGCAGGTGCTCATCGAGCCAGCGGCGCGCGAGTTGTTGCGGATCAGCCAGGTTTACGTCCACCTCGGCCAGCCAGATACGGGAATGAGCGTGCAGCATC